>JAZLFG010000037.1:0-15584 GCA_045615685.1 Faecousia sp. | reverse complement strand
GCCTATGACCTGCACGGAGACGGCTTTGCCGCCATCGTGCGGAATATGAACCAGGTGGGTAGCCGATATCGGCTCACCACTGTTAAAAAAGACGGCACAGAGCTTGCCAATCTCAGTTTTGACGAGGCGATCTTAGATATCAGTGCCAATGGCCGTTACCTGGCCGTCCTCACCGCTTCCGCGCTTCGGGTCTACGACAGCCATCTGCGGCTGTGCCTGCAGGAAGAGGCTGTGGGGTCTGCTACAAAAGTGTGCGTGGCACGCGACGGCGCCGCCTTGCTCATTGACGGTAATACCGCTCGTCGTATCCGTTGACGCCGATTTTTTCTTTCTTTTTCATTTATTTTTTGTTATCATTTGATGCAGCGTTTTCCAGAAGGGAGGTTTCTGCATGAAACCTACATTTTGTTCCAGATGTAAGAAAAATGTCGCCGTGATCTTTATCACAAAGATCGAAAACGGCGCAACCACCAACGAAGGTCTTTGCCTGAAATGCGCCAAGGATTTGGGCATCAAGCAGGTGGATGACATTGTCCATCAGATGGGTATGTCTGATGAAGATCTTGAAAATATGACCAATGAGATGACCTCCATGATGGGTCTTCAGCCAGGCGAGGAGGAGGATGACGATATCTCCAGCCAGACCGCCACCTTCCCCTTCCTGAACAAGCTCTTCGGCGGTAGCGAGAGCGAGTCCCTCCCCGCCCTTCCCAGAGAGCCAGAAAAAACGGCCGCCCCCAAGGAGCCCCGTCCTGCCAAGAAGAAGAAAAAATTTCTTGACGCTTACTGCCTGAACCTGACCGACAAGGCGAGGGAGGGTGCGCTGGATCATATCGTGGGCCGGGAAGTCGAGACTGAGCGCGTCATTCAGATTCTGAACCGCCGGCAAAAGAACAACCCCTGCCTGATTGGTGAGCCCGGCGTCGGCAAGACCGCGATTGCCGAGGGCCTTGCCCAGCGGATTGCGGAGGGGCAGGTGCCCTTTAAGCTGCGGGATAAGGAGGTCTATCTGCTGGATATGACCGCTCTCGTGGCGGGTACCCAGTTCCGTGGCCAGTTTGAAAGCAGAATGAAGAGCCTCATCGGCGAAATCAAGGCCTTTGGCAACATCATTCTGGTCATTGACGAAGTCCACAACCTGGTTGGTGCAGGAGACGCCGAGGGCTCTATGAACGCCGCCAATATCCTCAAGCCCGCTCTCTCCCGGGGTGAGGTACAGGTCATTGGCGCCACCACCTTCACCGAATACCGAAAATATATAGAAAAGGATGCAGCTTTGGAGCGCCGCTTTCAGCCCGTGACCGTAGCAGAGCCGACCATTGAGGAGGCCATTGCCATCGTCCGGGGCATTGCCCACTACTACGAGAGGTTCCACGGCGTGCGCATCCCGCCGGAAATTGCAAGGCAGACCGTGCTGCTGTCCGAGCGCTATATCACCGAGCGCGTCCTGCCGGATAAGGCCATCGACCTGCTGGACGAGGCCTGCTCGGATATGAATCTGCGTTCCAAAGAGATCGCCCGGCTGGCAGAATGCAAGAAGGAGCGGGACGATCTGGAGCTGGAAATCCGTATGCTCACAGAGGATACCAAGCAGGAGAATTTTGAGCGGCTGGCGCATCTGCGAAGCAGGCTCTGCATCGTGCAGGACGAGCTCAAAAAGCTGGAGGAAACGCCGCCTCCCATGCTGACGCTGGAAAACCTGGCGCGAATCATCGAGCTATGGACAAAAATTCCCGCCTCTAAAATTCAGGCACAGGAGTATACCCAGCTCAAAGAGCTCGGCGACCGGCTTCGCAAAAGAGTCGTAGGGCAGGACGAGGCCATCGACGCGGTCTGTGCCGCCATTCGCCGCAGCCGTGTGGGCATCTCACCAAAAAAACGGCCGGTCTCCTTTATCTTTGTCGGCTCCACCGGCGTGGGCAAAACGGAGCTTGTCAAATGTCTGGCGGAGGACTTGTTCGACTCCGTGGATTCCCTTGTGCGGCTGGATATGTCGGAATACATGGAAAAGCACTCCGTCTCCAAGCTCATTGGCTCTCCCCCGGGTTATGTGGGCTATGACGAGGCGGGCCAACTGACCGAGAAAATTCGCCGCCGCCCCTATGCCGTCATTCTCTTCGATGAAATGGAGAAGGCTCACCCGGACGTACTGAATCTGCTGCTACAAATTCTCGACGATGGCCGAATCACAGACGCCCAAGGCCGTGTGGTCAGCTTTGAGAATACCATCATTGTGATGACCTCCAACGCCGGCTCGGAACACCGCGGCGGCAGTGTGGGCTTCAACCAGAGCCTCACAGAGCAGTCCAAGGAAAAGACCATGAAGGCCCTGTCTGACTTCCTGCGGCCGGAGTTCCTCAACCGTGTGGACGAGGTGATCTGCTTTAACCGTCTGTCTGAGGAGAATTTCCGTGCCATTGCCGGAATCATGCTCGGAGAGCTTCGTGATGCCCTGGCCGAGCGGGAAATCGGCATTCGCTGGGAGGCGTCGGTCATCGACTATTTGGTGGACAAGTCCTACTCCGTCACCTACGGTGCGAGAAACCTGCGGCGCACAATCCAGCGGGATATCGAAGACCCCATGGCCCAGCGCATCATCGACAGCTACGAAGCGCCCATCACCCAGATGCTCCTTCGGGTGGAAGATGGAACCGTCGTCCTGGATGCCATGTAGACACAAAAAATCAAGGAACCGCCTACCCTTTTGGGAAAAGCGGTTCCTTTTTCGTCCTCAAAGTATGATGCAGATCAGGCCACCCGCTCCCTCGTTGACGATGCGGGTCAGCGCGTTTCGGAACTTCATGCGGGCATCCTCCGGCAGATGGCGAAGCTTTGCACCGAAGCCTTCGTTGATGAGCTCATAGACCGACTTGCCAAAAATATTGCTGCTCCACAGCTTTTCCGTGTCGGTCTCATAGTCCTCCTGCATATGCTGCACCAGGCTTTCAGATTGCTGCGCATCTCCTACCATGGGGCTGATCTCCGTGAGAATATCCGCCCTGAGCAGGTGAATGGAGGGAGCGCTGGCCTTCATGCGAATTCCGTAGCTGCCGCCCCGGCGACAAAGCTCCGGCCGCTCCAACTGCATCTGATCCGGTCGCGGCATGACGATGCCATAGCCGGTGGCACGCACCGCCTCCAAGGCGGGAGAGAGCTGATCATATTCGCGCTTGATGGCAGCCATCTCCTGCAAAAGGGCAATCAAGTCTGCGTCACTTTCAATCTGGAAGCCTGAGGCGTCTGCCAGAATGTCGTAAAACAGCGCATCCGGGAACTGAAGCTGGGCCAAGACCGTACCGGTGCCCAGGTCGATCCTCTCCACACGGCAGGCCGCCACCTGGGGAAGCGCTGAGAGCGACTCCACCGCCCCCTGGGCCTGGCGAAGGCACGCTACCCCGGAGGCCGCACTGCGCATGGCCTCAAAGAGGGTCTTCTTGAGCGGATGTACCGTGTCCAGCGCCTGTAGCCAGCCCGGCAGATAAAACTGCATCTCTCGCAGTGGGAATTCCAGCAAAATGTCCCGAAGCAGGCCATTTAACTCGGGCTTTTGCATATTCAGGCAATCCATGCAGATGCAGGCGCTGCCGTAGCTGCTGCGGATCTGCTCACACAGCGCCTTCGCGGCCTGGCCCTCCGGCTGCCTGGAGTTGACCACCACCACAAACGGCTTTCCGGTGGCGTGCATATCCCGAATGGCACGCTGCTCTGCAATCTCGTAGTCCTGCCGGGGGATATCGGTCACAGTGCCATCCGTGGTCACCACGATTCCAAGGGTGCAGTGCTCCTCCATCACCCGCCTGGTGCCAAGCTCCGCCGCCTGGGTCATGGGAATCTCCTGATCCGACCAGGGAGTTGTCACCATGCGGGGCTTTCCATCCTCGCTGTCTCCCACTGCACCATCCACCATGTAGCCAACAGAATCAATCAGCCGCACCTGCAGCCGGGTTGCCTCATCCGGGTGGATGGTCACGGCCTCCTCCGGCACAAATTTGGGCTCCGTGGTCATGATGGTTTTTCCGCTGCCGCTCTGGGGTAGCTCGTCCCGCGCCCGCTCGGCAAGGTAGGGATCGGTGATGCAGGGCAGCACCATCAGCTCCATAAAACGCTTCACAAAGGTCGATTTTCCGGTGCGTACCGGGCCGACCACGCCAAGATAGATATTGCCGCCGGTCCGAGCCGCTATGTCCTGATAAATGCTTGTATTTGCCATCCGGGGTTCCTCCTGTCATGTGCTTTGGTACAGCATATTGGAGCCACCGAACAAGTATGCCTGGGACACGGATTCCGGATTCCCACATTTTGCCGTCCGCAGGTTGGTATTGCGGCAAAACAAAGCGGATCATCGAAACACTTCTGGAATATACGATGCCGGCATCCATCACCGGGTGCCGGCAAAAATTCTTTATACATTGGGACAAAAGTCCTCCGGGCGCGCAGTTGTCAGGCCGAAATGCCATTCAATCGCCTGCGCGATACGGCCACAGGCGTTGCCATCGCCATAGGGATTGACAGCTCTGGCCATTTTGGCATAGCGCTCCGGTTCCTCCAGGAGCTCTCTCGCCATGCCCAGGATGTCCTCATATTGGACGCCGGCAAGCTTCACCGTCCCTGCGGCAATGGCCTCGGGCCGCTCGGTCTCCCGGCGCATGACAAGCACCGGCTTCCCCAGGGCGGGCGCTTCCTCCTGTAGGCCTCCGGAATCGGTCATGACCAGATAGCATCTTGCCATCAGGTTGTGCATCTGCTGCACATCCAAAGGATCAATCAGGTGGATGCGGGGATGATCGGAGAGGTACCTTGCCGCGCAGTCCCGAACTACCGGGCTTAGGTGCACCGGGTACACCACCTCCGCGTCGGGGCAGCTGTCCACCGTGGCGCGAATGGCGCGCATGATGTGCTCCATGGGTTCCCCGTAATTCTCCCGGCGATGGCAGGTGACAGCGATAACTCGGCGATTTTTAAAATCAAGGCGGTTGAGAACCGGCTCTTCAAAGATAAAGTCCTCCCGCACCGTCGTCTTCATGGCGTCAATGGCGGTGTTGCCAGTGATGAAGACCTCGCCCCGGATCCCCTCAGCACGAAGATTCTCGGCGTTTGCCCGGGTCGGGGAGAAATGAAGCTCGGCAATATCTCCCACCAGCGTCCGGTTCATCTCCTCGGGAAAAGGAGAATATTTGTCCCAGGTACGAAGCCCCGCCTCCACATGCCCCACCGGCACCTTATGGTAGAAGGCTGCCAGCGCACCTGCAAATGTGGTGGAGGTATCGCCGTGAACTAGAATCATATCTGGCTTTGCTTCCTCGATCACGCGATCCATGCCAAGGATGGTCTTGGTGGTGATGGAGGAAAGCGTCTGCTGCTTTTGCATGATATTGAGATCATAAGCAGCATGTAGTCCAAACGCCTGCATGACAGAATCCAGCATTTCACGATGCTGGCCGGTCAGGCAGCAGATGCTCTCGATCCTCTCGCGCTTTGTCAGCTCCATAACCAGCGGCGCCATCTTAATCGCCTCCGGCCTGGTGCCGAAGACGGACATAATTTTAATTTTCTTCATGCTCTGAACCATCCTCCTCAGGCTCCTGCTTGCCGGTGAAAATTTTCCAGAAGCCGATGCCGCCGACAATAAAAACAGAGCCGAGCAAAATCAGGGCCTTGATTTCGCCCGAGCTGGTAAGCACCACGGCGGCAAGGCCAAGCAGGGCTGTGAGCATATAGGTAATCATCACCGACTGCTTCTGGTTGAAGCCCATGTCGATCAGCCGGTGGTGGACATGCCCACGATCGGCGGTCATGGGGTTCTGCCCTCTGGCCAGGCGGCGGATCACCGCAAAGCAGATGTCAAAAATAGGAACGCCCAGAATCAGGAACGGCACCGCAAAGGAGATGATCGCATAGAGCTTGAACAGGCCCTGGATGGATACGGTCGCCAGGATAAAGCCCAGGAAGGTGGAGCCGGTGTCGCCCATGAAAATTTTGGCTGGGTTGAAATTATAGGGAATAAAGCCCAGGCAAGCGCCAAAAAGCGCCGCCATAATGATTGCCACATTCTGCTCCGCCACCAGGATGGCAATGACCAGCATCGTCGCGGCGGAAATGCCAGACACACCCACCGCCAAGCCGTCGAGTCCGTCAATGAAATTCACCGCGTTGGTAATTGCGACAATCCAGAGAATCGTGAGCATGACAGAGATCACATTGTTCAGGTGCAAATATGTAGCGGTGCTTGTAACCACGGGGTTGGAAATGAACTCAATTCGGCAGCCGTGCAGCACCACAACCACAGCCGCTAAAATCTGCACCAGGAACTTAGGCAGCGCCTTCAGACTGTGGATGTCATCCAGCACGCCAAGGGTTACAATAATCAGCGCACCAATGAGGATGCCCCGCATTTCCCGATCAATCTCGGCAAAAATCAGCACACTCACGACAAAGGCGGCAAAGATAGCAAGGCCGCCCAAGCGCGGAATGGGAACCTGGTGCATTCGCCGGTCATCCTTGGGCACATCCATTGCCCCGACGCTGATCGCAAGCTTCTTGACCAGAGGCGTCACCGCAAACGAGAGCACCGCCGCCACCAGCACAGCAAGCACGATCCACAGAGCAAACTGCAATTGTGTCGTCATTGGGATTCAGACCTTTCTCAACGGGCGACAAACCCTACCTTTTTATAGACCTTGCGCAGTGTCTTTTCCGCGAGATACTGAGCCTTCTGTGCACCTTCTTTATAGATGCTCTCCAGATAGGCCTTATCCGCCATGAGATGGGTTGCCTCCTCGCGGATGGGACGCAGCAGCTCCACCACAGCTTCGCCCACAGCAGGCTTGAACACGCCGTAGCCCTGACCGGCGAAGGCTTCCTCCGCCTCCTCGATGGTTTTGCCGGTGGCGGTGCAGTAGACAGCCAGCAGGTTGGAGATGCCAGGCTTATGATCCTTGTCAAACACGACCCTGGCTTCACAGTCGGTGACGGCCCGCTTGAACTTGCGCATGATATCCTCGGGCTGATCCATAAGGAATACGCAGCCGTCCGGATCGGACTTGGACATTTTGCTGGTGGGATCGCCCAGGCTCATGATCCGGGTACCCATCTTGGGGATGAAGGGCTCTGGCAGCGTGAAGGTATCGGAGTATTGGCCGTTGAAGCGATTTGCAATGTCGCGGCACAGCTCCACATGCTGCTTCTGATCCTGACCCACGGGCACCAGATCGGCCTGATACAGCAGAATATCTGCCGCCATCAGCACCGGATAGGTAAAGAGGCCAGCAGTAATATTGTCGGCGTGTTTTTTAGATTTATCCTTGAACTGGGTCATACGGCTCAGTTCGCCAAACTGGGTATAGCAGCCCAGCACCCAGCTCAGCTCTGCGTGCTGGGGCACATGGCTCTGAATGAACAGAATATTTTTCTTCGGGTCAAGGCCGCAGGCGAGGTACTGGGAAAGCTGCTCTAACGAGCGGCGGCGAAGATCCGCCGGCACCTGGCGCACGGTAATGGCGTGCATATCCACAATGCAGTACAGGCAGTCGTATTCCTCCTGCAGGGCGACCCAGTTCTTGATCGCACCCATATAGGAGCCCAGGGTCAGATCGCCGCTGGGTTGAATCCCGCTGAAAATTCTCTTTTTATCACTCATAGAAAACACCTCATCCGGGTATAGAAATTTCAATCCATGATATGATAACACATTTTTAGAAAAATGGCAACTAATCATTGACATTCCTATATAAGGAAATGTAAAATAATTACGAATAACTATGGGAGGAATATCCAATGGGTTTCTTTGAAGATATGGAGGCGCGAATCCCTCAGGGAAAGGTGCGCACTCGCTTTGCCCCCAGTCCCACCGGCTATATGCATGTGGGCAACCTACGTACAGCGCTTTACACCTGGCTGATTGCAAGAAGCCAAGGCGGCAACTTTATCCTGCGCATTGAGGACACCGATCAGGGACGGCTCGTGGAGGGCGCGGTAGACGTCATCTATAAGACCCTGGCCCAGTGCGGCCTCACCCACGACGAAGGTCCGGATGTGGGCGGCCCGGTGGGCCCCTATATCCAGTCCGAGCGCCGGAGTCTGTTTGGAAAATACGCAGAGCTTTTGGTGGAGCGGGGCGGCGCATACCACTGCTTCTGTCAAAAAGAAGATGAACCGGAAGATGAAGGCAACAAGGAGATCAAGAAGCATGTGTGCAGTTGCCCCAATCTATCCCGCGAGGAGGTTGACGCCCGCATCCAGGCTGGCGCCCCCTATGTGATCCGTCAGTGCATTCCCCAAGATGGCTCCACGACCTTCCATGACGCCTCCTTCGGCGACATTACAGTGAACAATAGTGAGCTTGAGGATCAGGTGCTTCTAAAGTCCGACGGCCTTCCCACCTATAACTTTGCCAACGTGGTGGATGACCATCTGATGGGCATCACCCACGTGGTGCGGGGCAGCGAATACCTCTCCTCCGCACCCAAGTATAACCTTCTGTACGAGGCCTTCGGCTGGGAAATTCCCACCTATGTCCACTGCAGCCCGGTCATGCGGGATGCCCAGCACAAGATGTCCAAGCGCCACGGCGACCCCAGCTATGAGGACTTGATCGACCAGGGCTTCCTCACCCAGGCGGTGCTCAACTATGTAGCGCTGCTGGGCTGGTCTCCCCGGGGCGAGCTGGCCGAGCAGGAGTTTTTCACCCTGGAGGAGCTGGCCAAGGCATTCGATATCGGTGGCATTTCCAAGTCTCCCGCCGTATTCGACATTGTGAAGCTTCGCTGGATGAACGCGGAATATATCAAAAAGCTGAGCCAAGAGGACTTCTATCTGGCAGCAGAGCCTTATCTTAAGGCAACCATTCAGAATCCCGCCATCGACCTGCGAGCTGTGGCCGCCTTGATTCAATCCCGGTGCGAGGTGCTCTCGGAGATTCCCGAGAAGGTAGATTTCCTCCAAACACTTCCGGAATATGATAACACCTTGTATGTCCACAAGAAATCCAAGACCAACCTTGAAAACAGCCTGTGCTCCCTTCAGGCAATCGCACCTGTGCTGGAGGCACAGGAGGATTGGTCGAATGAGGCGCTCTATGACGCCCTGACGGCCCTGGCGGCACAATTGGGTGTGAAGAATTCTGTCGTGCTGTGGCCTCTGCGTGTAGCCGTGTCCGGCAAGCAGTCCACCCCCGGCGGCGCGACGGAGCTTTGCGCCATCTTGGGGCGGGAGGAAGCGCTCTCCCGACTCTATCGTGGCATTGCCCAGCTAAGCCAATAAATTCGAGGTTTTCGGAATGAATCAATTTACGCAGCGCCACTATCAGGCATTGATGGGCTACCTGAAAAGCAGTCTCCAAGCGGGTACCCTCCAGGATGGCAGCAGGCTTCCCTCAGAAGAGCTGCTCGCCCAAGAGCTGAGCTTCAGCGTACCTTCCCTCCGGGAGGCCATGCACCTACTGGAAATCTTCGGCCTTTTAACACCGGATGTGGACGGCAGCTACCGGCTGAGTCACGAGGTCAGCCGCGGCTTTACTGATATTCTCTCTATGATGCTTCTGATGGATCAGATTGACTACGCAGACGTGAACCGCCTGCGCCGCAGCATGGAGCTGCAATCTCTACCGGCCATCTGTGCCGGGATCACCGAATCCCAGAAGCAGACTCTGTACCTCTGCCTGATGCGAATGATGGCCTCTCCCCACGGGGATCGCAAGGCCGACGCAGAATTCCACGATGTATTATTATCTGCCTCAAGGGACAAGCTGGTCATCAGCCTGAACCGCGCTATGGCACAGTTCATGGGACCAAGGGAACGCACCTCCCCTGATGAGTACAATTTTGAAAATTGGGACGAGCTGGTACAAATTCATATGCAGCTATATCAGGCAGTAGTAAACAATCAGCCCACCCGCGCTGCCGAGGCCGTATATGCCCATTACGACTTCCTCGAACAATCCGGCGCGTCAAAAACGTCTTTTTAACGCTTCGCAATTCTATCACATGCCCAAAGAAGCCTGATATTAACAAGGCTGTAGCAAAATAAAAAATTGCTACAGCCTTGATTTTTTCATTTTTTCAAAAAAAATCCACCCAAAAAGGGTGGATTTTTGGTGACCCGTACGGGACTCGAACCCATGTTACCGCCGTGAAAGGGCGGTGTCTTAACCACTTGACCAACGGGCCTGGTAGCGGCAATCTGACTCGAACAGATGACACTCCGGGTATGAACCGAATGCTCTACCAACTGAGCTATGCCGCCATATGCTGCTCACAGCAAGATAGATTATACAAGATGCCCCGCTTTTTGTCAATCCTTTTTTTCTGAATTTTGCAAAATTTGCGCAGCCGCCAATTATCCCTCCCTCCAGCCAAAAAAATCCGCGCTGCCTCAGCGCAGCGCGGGATTGGATTACAGTCGCTGGGTCAGGTGATCCAGTGGCCGGAGGAGTACGAGGCAGAGGATGAAATTGGCAGTACCGTGAATTAGATCGAAGGGAATTCCGGCAATCCAGTAGGAAAAGCCCGCATAAAGTCCCCCCAGCACTGCCACCGGGATCGCACACATTGCCCCAAAGCCATAGCCATGGAGCGCTCCCAAAGCGCTGAGCGCAAGCCAAGGCTTTTTTCTTCGCAGCGGGAGTACCAGCGCCACCAGAAGCGGCCAGATGTAGAGATAGCTCACCCACCAGAGGCCAAAGCCGTAGACCAGCCCCTCCAGCATCACATAGACAGCCGCCGTATAGAGCGCTTTTGCGCCAAACCGCAAGGTTGCCACGATAAGCAGCACCGCCCCCAAATGGATATTGGGAAGAAACGACAGCGCCACCTTTGCCCCAAACATCAGCGCTGCCAAAAGGCTGAGCACCAACAGCTCCCGCAGAGGCGGCTGCTTATCCTTCATATACGCTGAAGGCGAATGTATCCCCGTCAGCAATTGGCTGGGTATCCGCTCCATAGACCCCCATCTCTCCGTTGACGGTAAAGACCCACCACCGGTTCTTCTCGGGATCTGCGAATTCTCCGTCCACCGTGTCGATGAACAGGCCGTAGCTCTCCTGTTTTCCGGCGATCACGTCCTCCAGGGCAGGCGCTAAAAAGTCCTCGTCGGTATGGATCGGGATGCTTTTCACCGTGCCGTCCAGGTGCGTCACCTCGACCGTGATTGTCTTGTCCCCCGGCGCAGCGCTGGGCGAAAAACGCACCCAGATAAACGTCAGAAGCCCCGCAACCAGCGCCAAGGCCAGCACCAAAAATAGGATTTTCGTGCTTTTTTTCATAATAAAAAACCTTCCTTTCTTCTGCGCTGCGCAAAGAAAGGAAGCAAATGCCGCCAACCTGGGAGGGCAAATGGCTGAGGACCGCAGCTCCTTTGCACAGCATTTCTGACCGGGTATTCTGACTTGGTTTCTTCACGGATTTGCCTTCCCAGCTTGTGCCAGTGGCTTTTGTTCCGCTCCACCTTACAGCGACGGCTTCGTGGGGGATTTGCACCCCGCTTCCCCGACCATCAGAAATCAATTGGGCATCTGCATTGTAGCAAAGGGGCGCTCTAGTGTCAATAGGCGCCCCTACGCAATTTGTGTACCCAGTGCACACCCCAGCAGACGAGTAGCCCCACCACCGCACCGGCGGCCACATCTACCACCGCGTGCTGCTTGACAAACACGGTGGAGGCCGACACCAGCACCGACAGGATGATAAGTCCCGCACGGACGCTCTTTTTGCAAATCGTAGGGGTTGTACACCCGGCGTAAATCACTCCCACACTGCCGATCACATGCAGGCTTGGCAGCACATTGGTATTGGTATCAAAGGCGTAAATCTTCGATAAAATCCAGGTTGAAAGACGATGCACCTCCAAATTTTCCGGCCGAAGCTCCTGCCCACTGGGATAGCACAGATAGATCACGCCGCAAATCAGATATGCCGCCGTCATAAACCACATATACCTGCGAAAGCCCTCCCCATCCCGGAGCAGAAGCCACAGCCCCATACCCAGTAGCATCGGAAACCAGGCGATATAAAAATAGACAAAGCCCGGCAGGAAAGGAATTGCCCGGTCCAGGCCGAGCTCCATAACATGGTAATTTTCAGTTACCAGACGTTCGGGCAAAAAATAGCAAAATAGAATAAAAATCATGCAAAGCGACCAGTAGGCATGGCGGTTCCTTTTAAGCCAGTCCCGCAGCCCCTGCTGTTTTTTGCACTGTTTGTTCATGTGCGCAGTCCTTTCTTCCTGTGAGGTTCCCCGATTATACCACTTGGGGAAAGAAAATGCAAGTCATATTCTGTAAACTTCTGGTAAAACCGTACTTTATCTTGCTTTTTCTTGTGTGATACAGTATAATCAGAGCATCAAGCATAAGGAGGAGTATCCTGTGGCGCCATCCAAGGTATATTTTACTGATTTTCATACCACCTTCCAGGAAAATCAGCTACAAAAGTTTGCCCGCCTGATTCTGACTGCGGGTATTGACAAGATCGACTTCAAGGATAAATATGTGGCCATCAAGATGCACTTTGGCGAGCCTGGTAACATGGCCTATCTGCGAGCCAACTATGCTCGGGTACTCGTGGATATCATCAAGGATTTGGGCGGCAAGCCCTTCCTTGTGGACTGCAACACCCTGTACATTGGCGGTCGCAAGAACGGGCTCGACCATCTGGAGGCCGCCTACCAGAACGGCTTCAATCCCTACAACACCGGCTGCCACCTCATCATTGCCGACGGCATCAAAGGAACCGATGACGTAGAAGTACCCGTGGACGGTGAATACGTCACAAGGGCCAAAATTGGCCACGCCGTCATGGACGCGGATATCATCATTTCCCTGTCTCACTTCAAGCTCCATGAGGAAGCCGGCATCGGCGGTGCACTCAAGAATATCGGTATGGGCTGTGGCTCCCGCGCAGGCAAGATGGAAATGCATCACGGCGGCAAGCCCCAAGTGGAGAAGGAGCTGTGCATTGGCTGCGGCCAGTGCGCCCACATCTGCGCCCACGATGCACCCACTTTCGAAAGCCATCGGGCCCAGATTGACCTTGCAAAATGCGTTGGCTGCGGCCGCTGTATTAGTGTGTGTCCGATGGACGCAATCCAACCCATCCAGAAGGAATCCAATAATGTGCTAAACTATAAGATCGCCGAGTACACCAAGGCCGTCCTGCAAAATCGTCCTCATTTCCATGTGACACTCATCAAGGACGTCTCTCCCTACTGCGACTGCCATAGCGAGAACGACGTACCCATTATCCCGGATGTCGGGATGTTCGCCTCCTTCGACCCGGTGGCACTGGATATGGCCTGCGCCGACGCATTAAATGCCCAAAAGCCGGAAAAGAACAGTATGCTGGGCATGGCTCCCGCGCAGTTGGAGGATCACGTTAAGACCGTCCATCCCACCACCAACTGGCGCTCCATGCTTGAACACGGCAAAAAAATTGGCCTTGGCACCGATGAATATGCGCTTGTCCGCATCTGATGTTTTCAAACAGACTGCCCCGAACGCTGCGTTGTTCGGGGCAGTTTGTTATTTGTGCAGGGATTGCTCCACGCGATCCCCCTCGCTGGGATCTGCGGAAAGGGTTTCATGGAAATAAATCCGCTTCTTTTCCCGCTGGGCCTCGATCATGTTGGAAAGCAACTCCCGTACCTCCCGCGGATGCCGGATGTTCACCAGGCTGAACTCCTTCAACGAGGCGTCCGAGCTGCAGCAGTGAATGGTGCCGACGCCGTTGATCCTCTGATGCAGGGTCTGGCGCAGCGTGATGTCTAAAATCCGGTACAGCCAGACCTCATCCTCTACCTTGGTGAATGCACCGCTGCGAATGTACAGCCGCTCTTCTTCCAGGACATAGTGGGTGAAGGACAACGGCAGGCCAAACAGGGTACGCTTCTTATCTCTCCATACTTCTTTCATTTGATTCGCTCCCTTCTGATGTTCCAAGGCGGCGCAGCATTGTTTTCTTCACTGCCCGCAAAATGTTCTCATAACCTGTGCAGCGGCAAAGGTGACCGGACATTTGCTTTCGAAGCTCGTCATCGGTATATTCCTTTCCGCTCTCCAAAATCTCCACTGCCGCCAAAAGGAAGCCCGGGGTGCAGAAGCCACACTGTACCGCCGTTTCTTCCACGAAGGCCTGCTGAATATCGCTCAGCTCGCCATTAGGGCCAGTCAAGCCCTCAACCGTGCGGATTTGCTTGCCATCCGCCCAAACGGCAAGATAGATACAGGAATTGAAGGTTTCTCCGTCTATGAGCACCGTACACGCGCCGCATTCGCCCATCTCACAGCCCTTTTTCACCGAGGTCAGGCGGAAGTCATTGCGCAGAAGGTCTGTCAGGCTGGCGCGGACATCAACCACCGTCGCCATGCACACCGGCTGCCCGTTGGCCTTTGCCTCCGCCGAGAAGGCGCGCACAGGGATGGGGCCTGCCACACCATAGCCAATGCGGACTCTTTGAATTGTGCGCTTATCATGACTCAGCACCACGTTCACAGAACACCCGGTAATAGCAACATCCATGGCATTTCGTATAGCCAATGCCCATGGACATACTAAGGCTGTCTACATAGCCCTTAAGCATGAGGTACTTCATGTGGATACACCTATCCCATATTACTGTTTGGATTATACCATGCTTTATTGCTTTTGAAAAGCAATTTCTTGCTTTTAGCAGAAAGATACTGCCAGATTTGGCAATTATGAGCGCCTTTGTTGACAAGACGGCGGGCAAAGCGGTATACTGTGAACAGAATGTATGAGGAGGAACGGGAATGCGCGTCGGCTGTGTGGTATTGGCAGCGGGAAAAGGGCAACGTTTTGGCGCCAGCAAGCTTCACGCCCAGCTTTTCGGGCAAAGCCTGATTTCCCGGGCGCTGGACGCAGTGCCGGAGAAGCTCCCCGCCTGCGTTGTCACCGGGGACATAGAAATTGCCGCTCTGGCAGAGGCCCGTGGCTTCACAGCCGTCCGTAACGACCGACCCGAGGAGGGAATCAGTCACTCGATCCGGCTGGGCGTTATGGCCATGGAGAACAGGGTGGCAGCGTCCTCATCCGCACCTATGGAGCTATCCCGGTAGAGGCGCCGGAATGCGAGCTTCTGGACCGCGACACGCAGGAAATGCTTCGAGCTTTTCAGGAAAAGGAGGAGATCCCTTGCGCTATCCCTGCCTTGTGATGGATCACGACGACACCGTGGTCAACAGCACCGCTACCATCCACTATCCCTGCTTTATCGAATTTCTAAAAATCCACCGTCCCGGCGCACACATTACGCTGGAGGATTATTTTCTGAAAAATTTCGATCCCGGCTTCGTGGCTATGTGCCGGGAGGATTTCGCCATGACAGACCAAGAGCTTGTGGTAGAGCAGGAATTTTGGCGCGATTACGTCCGAGAGCACATTCCCAGCGCCTATCCCGGAATGCGGGAGCTTCTGTGGCATCATGTAGAGCTGGGCGGCCAGGTGTGCGTCGTGTCCCACTCCATGAACGAGCACATTCTCCGCGACTGGCACGTCAACGACCTTCCAACCCCCGCCCTGGTGTTCGGCTGGGACGATCCCCCCGCCCAGCGAAAACCCAACCCCTATCCCCTCAAG
>JAZLFG010000036.1:0-40433 GCA_045615685.1 Faecousia sp. | reverse complement strand
GCCCCAACGGCAGCGGCAAGACCACCCTGATCAAGCTGGCCAACGGTCTGCTTACCCCCACCGCAGGGCAAATTTTGATCGACGGCCAGACCCCCTCCCCCCATACAAAGTCCATCGTTTCGTATTTGCCCGAGCGCATTGCCCTGCCGCTGTGGATGACCGCAGATCAGGCCATGGACTATTTTGAGGACTTTTACGCGGACTTCCGCCGGGAGACCGCCCTTTCTATGATCCGGAACCTCGGCATTGGCGAGAAGCAGCGCATCAAGTCCATGAGCAAGGGCACAAAGGAAAAGCTCCAGCTCATCCTGACCATGAGCCGGGAGGCAAAGCTGTATCTGCTCGACGAACCCATCGGCGGCGTTGACCCCGCCACGCGGGACTACATCCTTCGCACCATCATCGGCAACTACAACGAGAATGCGTCCATCATCATTTCCACCCACCTGATTGCCGACGTGGAGCAGGTGCTCGACGAGGTCATCTTCCTGCAAAATGGCCATCTGGTGCTCCAGGACAGCGTGGACAACATTCGAAACAACAAGGGCACATCGGTTGACGCCCTGTTCAGGGAGGTATTCAGATGCTAAGCAAAGCCATCAAGCACGAATTCCGCGCCACGTCCCGGGTCATGGTGCCCATTTTCATTGCGATGGTGCTGCTAACCATTGCGACCTTTTTCTCCCTATCCATTCTCAAAATGGACAACCCCCATTGGCTGCTCACGGTTGTGGCGGTCCTTACGATTGTTCTCTTTGTGCTTGGCCTGATCGGTGCACTGGTGGGTGTGATCATTCTATCTGCAAAGCGGTTCCACCGCAGCTTTCTCTCAGATGAGGGCTACCTCAACATGACCCTGCCGATGCGTACCCATAGCCTCATATCTTCCCGCCTTATTGTGTCGGCGGTGTGGTACATCCTGGTGTTCCTGGCCATCCTTTTTTCTGCGCTGGTGCTGGTGCTCAGTGTGGCCGGGTGGAACCAGCTTATGACCAACGCCGGGGAGCTTTGGCAGATGCTTTTGGAGCTTCGCATCTTCTCCGGCTGGAGCGGCGCCCTGCTGGTGGCAGAGCTGATCGTGGGTCTCGTACTCACCGCTGTTTTTACTCCCCTGCTTCTCTATGCAGCCATGGCCGTGGGGCACAGCTTCACGCGGCACAAGAAGGGCTTCTCTGTCCTGTTTGGCTTCGCATTCTACCATGCGGTGCAGCTAATTAACACGGTTGTCCAGGTCGTGTTCCTCGTCAATGGCGTAGGAAAGACGGTCATGCAAATGACGATCGACTCCGCCACCTTCCCCCATACCTATCTGGGCATCACCCTTCTCAGCCAGGTGATCCTGTGCGTCGGGTTCTACCTCCTGACCCACTACTTCCTGAGCAAAAAGCTGAATCTGGAATAAGCCGTTCCCCCAGGCGGACAATTGGGCAGGACTTGTGCACTACGCACGGTCCTGCCCTTCGCATAGGCATTCGGTATTAGAAAACGAGCGTATGACAGCTTTTGGTTTCTGTCATACGCTCGTCCGTGTTTGGTTTTCCGCGCTAAGGCTCGCTGGGGTGCGCTGCGGCTGGGCCGCAGCGCACCTTTTTAGCGCTTAAACATTGTCTTATTCGATAACATCGTCTTCAACAACTTCAGGAAATGCGTTAATAATTTCCTTCTGTTCTTCCTTGGAGTAACCACTGATATTCATGACATCAGAGAGAACAGGCACTACTTCGAGTATGGGATTAAAGAATTCCATTGAAGCACCTCCTTTCAAATAAAATTCTTTTGCGATGATTATCATCTATCGTCCGCGGCTTCTTCTTCCACAATATCCGTATTTAAAATAGGCTCATTGCAGAAAACGTCGGAAGATACTGTGTATTCTGCGCCAGTGGCATCCTTATAAGTGACGTAGCCCACATAGTAGAGGTCACGTGCACTGTTGGAAGCGCCAATGCTCAGATTCAGGTTGTAAACGCCGTTGGATGCAGTGGTCTTGGCTACGGTCTGGCTGCCGGTGCTGATGACAGTATCCTTCGTCGGGGCGATATCTGCATAGGCACGGTACAGGCCTGCGCTTACCAGCGTGTAGCCTGTGGGCAGAGACCACTCAAGCGTGAGGGTCGTCTTGTTCTTGCCGCTAGCATCGTCATAGACGCGATCGGTAGAGCTTACGGAGAAGGCCGGCTTGGGCTCGACGGCTTCGTCAGCGAACTCGGCTCTCAGGGCGAAGTCAGCGGTGACGCTGCGGCCATAGATCTCAGAAGTGCTGACCAGGGTTTCGCCAACGTACCAGCCTGCAAATGCCTTGCCTTCAGGTACATCTGCTCTGACGATGATCTTATCGCCATAGCTGTAGCTGCTCTTCACGCCGGTGATGACGGTGCCGCCTTCCACGGTGACCTTGTAGGTATTCTTCACGGTCTTGGTGGCAGTGTATACGACGCCAGCATTGACAGCTCTGGCTTCGTAGGTGATCTCGTTGCCAACCCGGTTGATGACCTTCATGCTGGCTTCAATGGCGCTGACGCTGCCATCGGTCCAGTTGATCTTCATCTGTGCGCTGGGAGCCTTGGCATCGGTATGCCAGCTCCAGCTGTAGGAAGCCAGTGCCTTGAAGGCAGCGGGATTCCACACGAAGTCGCGGACGAACTCGGTGAAGAGCTGGTTCCAGGTGTTGAAGTCATGGGCGCCTGCCTTCTGCGTGAAGTAGCAAGCAGCACCGGTATTCACCAGGTTCTGGTTGTAGGGGTTGCCCTCCTGCTTGCCGCTGCCTACATAGTAGTAGCTGTCGAGCAGGTACTTGGAGGTCAGAGCATTGCTGGGCTGACCGCCGGAGAAGAAGCCATAGTAGCCGAAGCTGGGCTCTTCGCGGTTCTTGTCGTCGCCGAGGATGCTGTTGATCTGCATGCCGCCAGCGGACAGGCCGCAGATTGCACGATCCATACGGTCGGAGGAGACATTGTAGTGCTCTTCGACGAAGGCGAAGGTGGCTTCGAGGTTGGCGTTGCGCAGACGGTTGCTGCCAGTGCCGGGAACGATCAGGACAGGAGCATCCTCAATCGCGCCGTCAGCATACAGGTTGTCCACGATGTTGTTGACAGAGCCAATGCCGAGCCAGTCGGACTCGTCCTGTCCGCCGCCATGGAGGACATAAACGGTCTTGTAGGGCACTTCGCGCTCTGCGTCATAGCCGTAGGGCAGGTAGACACCCATGTAGTAGTCTCTGCCGCCAACGGAGTAAGGCACATAGCTCCAGGTACCGTTGTTCTGGCGAGCTCTCGGGTTCTCGATTTCGCGGGCCTTCAGCGGCTCATAGCCCTGCACTTCGTCGTACGGGACATAGATGGCGTTGTAGGCGTTCTTGGTGTTCCAGTTGCTGGCCGGGCTCCACAGCGGGTGGTTGGCCGGGTCGGGCAGCATACGGGTGTTGGACTCGGTGTTGAACCAGTACTGGTTGGCACCGGCTGCCAGAGGCAGTTCATAGAACCAGTAGCCGTCGCCGAGGTTCTCCATGGGCTCCTTGAACTGGCTGCCGCCTCTTCTCATGAAGCCGGGCTTGTACTCGAACGGAGTATAAACGGCTGTATCGAAGGGATCAGCATCGTTGCTCAGCATCAGGTCGCCGCAGAAGTAGACCTGCTCTGCTTCGTCATCGAAGTAGATGAAGCGGCCGGTGTAACCGGTGGGAGATTCGGGATCCTTCACGACCACGGGACCGGGCGTGTAGAACTTGGCAGGCTGCCAGATGTAATCGCGGACGAACTCCGTGAAGAGCTGGCACCAGGTGTTGAAGTCATGTGCGCCGGACTTCTGCGTGTAGTAGTAGTTGGCGCGAGCGCTCTCGTAAGAGCTCATGTTCATGCGGCCTTCCTGCTTGCCGTTACCAACGTACAGGTACATGTCGTACAGATACGGAGAGGTCAGAGCATTGCTGGGTGCGCCGCCGGAGAACGGGCCATAGTAGCCGAAGCTGGGCTCTTCGCGGTTCTTGTCGTCGCCGATGATGCTGTTGATCTGCATTGCGCCCATGGACAGGCCGCAGATGGCGCGATCCATGCGATCGGAGGAGACATTGTAGTTCTCTTCGACAAATGCGAAGGTGGCTTCGAGGTTGGCGTTGCGCAGACGGTTGCTGCCAGTGCCGGGAACGATCAGGACAGGAGCATCCTCAATCGCGCCGTCAGCATAGAGGTTGTCCACGATGTTCTGGACAGAGCCAATGCCGAGCCAGTCGGACTCGTCCTGGCCGCCGCCATGCAGGACATAAACGGTCTTGTAGGGCACTTCGCGCTCTGCGTCGTAGCCGTAGGGCAGGTAGACGCCCATGTAGTAGTCTCTGCCGCCAACGGAGTAGGGCACATAGCTCCAGGTACCGTTGTTCTGGCCAGGTCTCGGGTTCTCGATTTCGCGGGCCTTGAGCGGCTCGTAATCCTGGACATCCGCATACGGGACATAGATTGCATTGTAAGCGTTCTTGGTATCCCAGTTGCTGGCCGGGCTCCACTGCGGGTGGTTGGCCGGGTCGGGCAGCATGCGGGTGTTGGTGTCGGTGTTGAACCAGTACTGGTTTGCACCGGCTGCCAGAGGCAGTTCATAGTACCAGTAGCCGTCGCCGAGGTATTCCATGGGCTCCTTGAACTGGCTGCCGCCTCTTCTCATGAGACCGGGCTTGTACTCGAACGGAGTGTAAACCTTGGTATCGGTGGGATCAGCGTCGTTGCTCAGCATCAGGTCGCCGCAGAAGTAGACCTGCTCTGCTTCGTCGTCGAAGTAGATGAAGCGACCGGTGTAGCCGGTGGGAGATTCGGGATCAGCAACGAGGCTCGGGCCAGGAACCAGAACGATCTCGTCAGCGCTGTCGAAGTAAATGCTTTCGAGGTTGAAGCTGTTGCTGTTGCTGTTGCCCCAGACGAAGCCGGTTTTGTAGGCGTCGATGACGAGCATCTTGCCTTCCAGGCCAGTGTCTTCGAAGGTGAAGAGCTTGTCGTAGGTGGCACCGTCAGCAGAGTAGTAGATGATGACATCGTCGCCGGACTTGCTGATCTTGTACCAGTGGTTGCGGTCGTTGGTGTTCAGACCCTTGGCGGCAGATGCGCCAACTGCTGCATCGTTGGCGGTGACAACGCCGTCAACCTTAGCGAAGTTGACAATGTTGTTGTTGCCAGCGCGGAGGCCAACGCCGTTGTCCAGGTCGTCCATCAGGAAGAAGCCCAGGAAGTCGGACTCGCCGAAGAAGCTGAAGGCGCTGCCGATGGTGGCATTGAACTTCAGGGTTGCATTGAAGTCACCGGAAACGGGGATCGTGATGACATCCTTGCCCGCGAAGTTCTCACCAGCGGTCTCGAAGGATGCAGAGGTGGAAGCCAGAGCCAGGCCGCTATCCACAACGATTGCAGCAGTCTCGGGATTCACAATCTCGAAGCGGTCTGCAAAGGCAGGATCCGCGAAGTCGATGTCTGCCGGCCAAGTAGCCTCGGTCGCAGCGACACGAGCAGTCTTGGTAGCGCCGCAAACGGTGCAGGTGAAGGTCTTAACGCCGGCCTTCTTCTCGGTGGGTGCTACAGTGATTTCGCCCTCGTCCCAGGTGTGGCCCAGAGGCGCAGTGTAGTCTTCCACAATGGATCTGCCGCAGTAACGGCAAACCTTGGAGGTGTAGCCCTGCTCGGTGCAGGTGGGAGCGGTCACGACCTCTTTGAAGATATGCTCATGATCGGAAACCACGTCCACGATGGAGTAGAAAGCGGGCTTCGGCTGATAGTTGCTGCTGAATGCGAGCGGGTTGCTGGTGGAGCGCCAGCTGTTGGCATCCTGGGTGCCCCAGAATACGACAGCGTCGATCACGTCGGCGTAGTCTACGAAGACCTTGAAGAGCTCGGAGTAGTACTCAGCCTGCTCTGCTTCGCCGCCAGGACCAATCTGGGCGTCCATCTCGGTGACCATGATCTTGCAGCCGATGGAAGCGAACTTCTCCACAGCAGCGCGATAGGTCTCGATGGTGGGATTGTTGGGGATGCTCAGGTGGGTCTGCATGCCGACGGCATCCAGCCAGCCCTTTTCGTAGAGGTTCTTCGCCAGCTCATAGATGGCGTCAACCTTACCGGCGTTGTATTCGTTGTAGTCGTTGTAGCAAAGCATGCAGTCCTCGGGAGCATACTTGTCGGCATATTCGAATGCCTTGTAGATGAAGCTGTCGTCACCATAGATACGGATCCAGTTGGAGTTGCTGGCAGTACGCATGGTGGCAGGATCGGTGTCGGTGAATGCCTCGTTGACAACGTCAAAGGCATAGAAGGTCAGGTCGGGATACTCGGCCTTGATGGTTCCGAAGAGGTTCTTGATGTAGCTCTCAAGACGCTGATCCATGATCTCGGGGGAGACAAACTCGCCATCGTTGGTGAAGCCTTCGCGGAAGAGCCATGCCGGAGTCTGGCTGTGCCAGCAGATGACGTGGCCACGCATCGGGATACCGTTCGCCTGGCAGAAGTCAAGGATCGCACGGGTGTTCGCGGGCAGCGTCACCTGAACGCTGACATTGTCGCCCATGGCCTGAGAAG
This sequence comes from Faecousia sp., assembly GCA_045615685.1. Classification (GTDB taxonomy): domain Bacteria; phylum Bacillota; class Clostridia; order Oscillospirales; family Oscillospiraceae; genus SVMC01. The sequence continues at coordinate 33,885 of JAZLFG010000036.1, read as the reverse complement.
CAGCCTGATCCAGCGTGTACTGGGGCTTCATCTCGTTTTCGCAGGTAACCGTGTTGTAGTTCTTGAGGATGAACTGCTGAGCAGCCTCACGCTGCACCTCGGAAGAGCCGATGCAGGTACCGATTCTGAAGTACTTACCATAGAGATCCTTCAGAGCGGGCACGCCATCACCGAATGCCGGGATGACCTCAACCTTGGTCTCGCCGCACAGGGTGCAGGTGTAGGTCATTTCGCCATCCTCGGTAGAGGTGGGATCGACCGTGATTTCGCCCTTGTCCCACACATGCTCGCAAACCTTGATATCACCGAAGGCTGCGGGGTTGAATGCGAAGTCACGGACATACTCCGTGAAGAGCTGGTTCCAGGTGTTGAAGTCGTGTGCGCCGGCCTTCTGCGTGAAGTAGCAGTATGCACCGGTGTCAACGAGGTCCTGGCTATAGGGGTTGCCTTCCTGCTTGCCGCTGGCCACATAGTAGTAGCTGTCGAGCAGGTACGGAGAGGTCAGCGCATTGCTGGGCTGGCCGCCGGAGAAGAAGCCGTAGTAGCCGAAGGTGGGGCCTTCACGGTTCTTGTCGTCGTTGAGCAGGCTGTTGATCATCATGCCGCCCATGGACAGGCCGCAGATGGCGCGATCCATGCGATCGGAGGAGACATTGTAGTTCTCTTCGATGAAGGCAAAGGTCGCTTCGAGGTTGCCAGTGCCAAGGCGGGTGTTGCGCGGTACGATCAGGATGGGAGCATCCTTGATAGCGCCGTCGGCATAGAGGTTGTCCACGATGTTCTGGACAGAGCCAATGCCGAGCCAGTCGGACTCGTCCTGTCCGCCGCCATGGAGGACATAGATGGTCTTATAGGGCTCTTCGCGCTCTGCATCGTAGCCATAGGGCAGATACACGCCCATGTAGCAGCCCTTCTCATTGGGAAGGTCGTACTGGACATAGCTCCAGGTACCGTTGTTCTGGCCTTCTCTGGGATTCTCGATCTCACGAGCCTTCAGAACGTCGTAACCCTGAACTTCTGCATAGGGAACCCAAATCGCGTTGTAGGCGTCCTTGGTGTTCCAGTTGCTGGCCGGGCTCCACTGCGGGTGGTTGGCCGGGTCGGGGATCATGCGGGTGATGGTGTCGGTGTTGAACCAGTACTGGTTGGCACCGGCTGCCAGAGGAACTTCATAGTACCAGTAGCCGTCAGCGAGCTCTGTCATGGGCTCTTTGAACTGGCTGCCGCCTCTTCTCATGAAGCCCGGCTTGTACTCGAACGGAGTGTAAACATTGGTATCGGAAGGATCCGCGTCGTTGCTCAGCATCAGGTCGCCGCAGAAGTAGACCTGCTTTGCAGTGCTGTCCTCATAGATGAACTTGCCGGTGTAGCCGGTGGGGGATTCGGGATCCTCAACCAGCGTCGGGCCAACGGCCAGCTCGGTGGGCTTGATGCCGACTTCCTTGGTAGCTTCGCAAGCGGAGCAGGTGTACACGCGGGTGCCGAATTCAGTCTCGGTAGCTTCTACCGTATCGACAAAGCTATCCCAGCTGTGGCCAGCTGCGGGAGTGGCGTCGCCGGTGAATTCCTCACCGCAGACCGTGCAGGTGAAGGTGGTGAAGCCGCCCTCGGTGCAGGTGGGAGCAGTGATGATGCCTTCGTCTCTGGTATGACCGGTTGCCGGGAGCGTCGCGTGCTTGGTTGCACCGCACAGCTCGCAGACGGTGTCCACATAGCCTGCCTCGGTGCAGGTTGCGGGAACGACCACCTCGGTCAGCACGCTTGCGTCACTCTCGTGTGCGCAGGGATCTGCGAAGCTCAGGGACTTGAGCATGTAGTTGTAGCCAACGCTGCTGCCGGAGTAGGCGTCGATGCAGATGGTGCCGCCTTCGATGCCGGTGTCCTCCAGGACAAACAGCTCGTTGAAGGTGAGGCCACCGTCGGTGGAGACGGAGCAGGCATAGTCGTCGTCGGTCTTGACGATACGCAGCAGAGCAGTGACATTGTTCAGTGCGTTCAGGCCGGAATTGGTGGCAGCGGTAGCAGCGGTAACTTCGCCATCCTTGCGGACGATATCCTGCATTGCGCCGTTGGTGGCACGGATACCGGCAAAGTTGTCGTAGTCGTCCATTGCATAGAAGCCGAAGTACTCACCACGGCTGAACCAGGAGCTCCAGCCGGAGCCGGTATGTACGTCTACCTTCAGGGTAGCCGTCCAGTCGCCTTCGCCGGCGTCGATCTTCACAACGTCCTTGGGCGCAAACTCGGTGGTAGCACCGTCGCAGGGCTCGAAGCCGTCTCTGGTGGAGATCATGTACAGGCCCTCACCCTCGGTGATGACGCTGACATCCTGATTTTCCACAGTGAAGCTCTCAGCGGAGGCAGGATCGGTAAAGTCAATTTCTTTTGCAGCAACCTCGACATCGCCGAAGGCAGCGGGGTTCCAAATGAAGTCACGGACGAACTCGGTGAAGAGCTGGCACCAGGTGTTGAAGTCGTGTGCGCCAGCAACCTGCGTGGTGTAGTAGAACGCGCCAGCATCCACATAGCGCTGATCGAAGGTGCTACCCTCATAACGGCCGTTGGCCACATAGAGGTAGACGTCCTTGAGATGCTTGGAGTTGAGCACGCTGCTGGGCTGGCCGCCGGAGAACAGGCCATAGTAGCCGAAGCTGGGCTCTTCGCGGTTCTTGTCGTCGCCGAGGATGTTGTTGGTCATCATAGCGCCAGCGGACAGGCCGCAGACAGCACGATCCAGACGGTCGGTGGAGACATTGTAGTTCTCTTCGACAAAGGCGAAGGTGGCTTCGAGGTTGGCGTTGCGCAGACGGTTGTTGCCGGTGCCGGGAACGATCAGGATAGGAGCATCCTCAATCGCGCCGTCAGCATAGAGGTTGTCCACGATGTTCTGGACAGAGCCAATGCCGAGCCAGTCGGACTCGTCCTGGCCGCCGCCATGCAGGACATAAACGGTCTTATAGGGCACTTCGCGCTCTGCGTCGTAGCCGTAGGGCAGGTAGACACCCATGTAGTAGTCGCTAGCGCCAATGGAGTAAGGCACATAGCTCCAAGTACCATTCTTCTGGCCAGGTCTCGGGTTCTCGATCTCACGGGCCTTGAGCAGCTCGTTGTCCTGCTTCTCATCGTAGGGCACATAGACTGCATTGTAAGCATTCTTGCCGTTCCAGTCGCTAGCCGGGCTCCACTGCGGAGCGTTGGCGGGATCGGGCCACATGCGGCTGCTGCCGGGCAGGGTGAACCAGTACTGGTTTGCGCCAGCCGCCAGAGGCAGCTCATAGTACCAGTAACCGTTGCCGAGGTTCTCCATAGGTGCGGAGAAGCCGGCATTGCTGGCGAAGACGGCGTTGCCTCTTCTCATGAGGCCGGGTCTGTATTCGAACGGAGAATACAGCTTGTTGTCGGTGGGATCGGCATAGTTGGCAAGCATCAGGTCGCCGCTGAAGGTTACCTCTTCAACCTCGTCATTGAAATAACGGAACTCAACGGTGTAGCCGGTGGGGGACTCTTCGTCCTTGATAACCTTCGGGCCCATGGACTCAAAGGCATCGTCGTCCCACAGATAGTCTTCGAGGAAGATGCGGTACAGCTGGCACCAGGTGTTGAAGTCATGTGCACCTGCAACACGGGTGTATTTGTAGTCCACATCGGTATAGCGGAACTGATTTTCCAGAGATGCGCTCATATCCGCTTCGCTGCCGCCATTGCCGTAGAAGATGTTGACGCCTTCGGCATTGAAGCTGGCGGGATTTGCACTGGCGCCGCCGCTCCAGGGGCCATAGTAGCCGAACTGAGAGACGTCGGTGTTCATGATGCTCTGGGTGTACATGGAGCCCATGGACAGGCCGCAAAGTGCGCGATCCATCGGATCAGCGGAAACGTTGTAGCTGTTTTCCACAAAGGAGAACAGAGTGTCGAACAGGGTGCCGAAGCTGTTGCTGCCGCCGCCCCAGAAGCTGCCGCCGAGGTCGGAGCAGTTCGGAGTGACAATGACAGCGGGCTCTGTGCGGCCTTCTGCTACCAGGTTGTCCATGATGTTCTGAACGGAGCCGATGCCCATCCAGTCGGACTCATCCTGTCCGCCGCCATGCAGCGTCCAAATGGTCTTGTAGGGCTCTTCCCGATCCGGGTCATAGCCATAGGGCAGGTAGACGCCCAAATACTTGGTCGCGCCGTTCAGCTTCACGGGAACGTAGGACCAGGTGCCGGTCTTCCCGTCTTCTCTGGGATTCTCGGCGGTACGAGCCTTCAGGGGCTCGAAGTCCTGCTTCTCATCGTAGGGAATGTAAACAGCATTGTAAGCATTCTTGGTGTTCCAATTGCTGTTGGGGCTCCACAGCGGATGGTTGGCGGGGTCGGGCACCATGTAGTTGGTGTTGCCATCGACGTAGAACCAGTACTGGTTGGCACCGGCTGCCAGAGGCACCTCGATGTACCAGTAGCCGTCTGCACGCTTGGTCATCGGTGCGGTCCAGGAGCTGGAGCGCATCAGACCGGGCTTATACTCGTAGGGAGTATAGACGTTGGTGTCGGTGGGATCTGCCCAGTTCACCAGTCTGATATCACCTGCGAAGGTAACTTCTTCAGCCTCGTCGTTCTTGTACAGGAACTTGACGGTATAGCCGGTAGGCGAGTCAGGATCCGCAAAAACATTGGGGCCGGGCTTCAGGCCGTCCTTGGTCATAACTCCAGCTTTTTCGTCAAGCTCTTCCAGGGCAGCCAGATCGTCCGCACTGGCAAAAATCGCCATCTGCGGAACAAGTGAGAGCAGCATTGACAAAGTCAATATCCAACTGATCACTTTTTTCATTGCGTTTTTCTCCTCCTTTTTTGATGTTGATTTTCTTTCTAAAGAATGTCTGCCGCACATATTAACAAACACTCTTCGCTAGTATAAGAATACACTGTTTTCTTCTGGATTGCAAGGCCATTTATGTTAATCTGTGAGAAAAATTTTTATTTGTGCGTGCATTTTTGTACGGTTGACTGGAAAAAAATGGCGTTTTTTGCACCTTCTCACCATCTTATGTTCAAATCCTATAATACGCTGCCACAAAATTTGTGCAGGTTATACACGCTGAACATTCATGGCTCCTTGCGCCTCTCCGATTCACCCGGATTTCCATCGCCGCCCCGAAAGCTGCCTGCCACATTCAAACTTTTTGCAGAAATATCCAACAGTTTTCTATTGCGCAATCGGAGCCTTCCATGCTATAATTTTTCCATGAATACGAAAGTAACCTATTATGTCAGCCGGAAAAACTGGCTGCTTTGGATTGCGGCAGCACTGATGCTCTGCTCGATATTTGCCCGCATTGCTTACTTCTGCGAGAAAGGCGCAGATCCCACGACACTGTGGCTCCAGATCGTGCTTCCGGTGCTTGCAACGGTTCTCTATCTGCTCAGAGTACTCCTGGATGGTCGGGAGCACTTCTACAAAACGGCAGCCCCCGTCTTTCTTCTGGCGCTATATCTCGGCATTCACGCGCTGGGACTTTCGCTGCGCTTTCGTTTTGTGCTGCTGTACTGGGTCGTGCTGTTTGGCGTGTTCCTCCTCTACCGGGAGGTTACCTGCGGCAGATTCCCCAGGCTCTATTTTTCCCTGTGCCTGGTGCTGGCGGGCGCCTGCGCCTTCTTCGTCTATGACGTTCGGGCTGCTTTTTTCCAATATAATAGCAGCCTGCTTCGTACTGTTGCCCAGCTCCATGACAGTCTGGTGCTCACAGGCATTCTTCTAACGGTTCTCTGCGCCCGGGAGCACAACGACGGCCGTTATCACCCCACCTGGGGCGACCGGAAGGATGGCCGCCGAATTCGCAATCTGAACCCCATCTCCCGGGTAGCGAACTACATCATGCCCAACCGCAACGGCGCCTCCAACTCCATCCGCGACCGAGTGGAGATCACCAATATTGAGCGCTACATCCGCGCCAAGCGCAAGGAGGGCTATGCGGGCTTCGGCATTACGGAGGTATTTCTGTCCGCCTACGTGCGCTGCGTGGCTAGATACCCGGGCTGCAACCGCTTCCTTTCGGGGCAGACCGTCTACACGCGAGATGAGGACATCCAGTTCTGCATGGTCATCAAAAAGGAAATGACCATTGACGCACCGGATACCATTATTAAGCTCCATCTCTCCCCCCGCGACACCTCCAAGGAGGTTTACGAGAAATTCCACGCTGCTGTGGAGGAGGTACACAACACCCCCCTCAACTCCACCTTCGATAATGTGGCAAGGTACATTAATTATATCCCCGGTGTGTTTCTCAAGTTTACCGTCTGGCTTCTGAAGGCCCTGGACTACTTTGGTCTGCTGCCGAAATTCCTTCTGGAGGTCAGCCCCTTCCACTGCTCTGTGTTCTTCACCTCCATGGCCTCTCTGGGTATTCCCGCGGTAATTCATCACCTGTACGATTTCGGTAATACCCCCGCCTTCTGTGCCTTCGGCGCAAAATATCGAGAGCAAGAGCTGACCCCAGAGGGAGAAATTCTGCCCCGCAAATACATCGACTACGCCTTCAACCTCGACGAGCGCACGGTGGACGGCTACTACTATGCCGAGGTTCTCAAGTACCTGCGCCGTCTGCTCCGCAATCCGGAATGCCTGGATACGCCGCCGGAGACGGTCAACCGCGACATTGACTAAAGGAGGTTCCATATTAATGTATACTGAACTGCGGCGCACCTGGGCGGAAATTGACCTTTCCGCGCTGGCACATAATTATAAAACCCTGCGCACCCGGGTGCAGACGAAATTCCTGGGGGTGGTCAAGGCGGACGCCTACGGCCACGGCGCGGTGGAGGTCTCGCACTGCCTGGAGGAGCTTGGTGCAGATTATCTGGCGGTCAGCAGCCTGGACGAAGCGCGGGAGCTTCGTTACAGCGGCATTAGCTGCCCGATCCTGATTCTGGGTCACACCCCGGCAGATCAGACACCCCTTTTGATTGCCAATCACATCACCCAGGCCGTCACCAGCGAGGCAGCCGCCCTGGACTATGAAGCGCAGGCCGCAAAGCTCGGCGAAACGCTGAAGGTGCACATCAAGCTCGATACCGGCATGTCCCGGCTGGGCTTTGTGTGCGCGGGCAAGCCTGAGACGGTTGCCCAGGTGCAGCGCGTGTGCGCCCTTCCCCACCTGGACGCGGAGGGCGTGTTCACCCATTTCGCCGTGTCGGACGAGGAGGATGGGGCCTCCTGCGATTATACGGATTTGCAATTACAGCTTTTCCGGCAGACCATCGACGCAATCGAGGCCGGCGGTCACTGCTTTTCGCTTCGCCACTGCTCCAATACCGGCGCTGTGGCCCGGTATCCGGAGGCGTGGATGGATATGGTGCGGCCGGGCCTGCTGCTCTACGGCTACGGCCCTTATGCGAAGGAATTGGGCCTGCAGCCGGTCATGCGCCTCAAAACCACCGTCAGCGCCATCAAGCATTATGACCCCGGCACCACCATCAGCTACGGAAGGCTGTTCCAGGCCGATCGGCCGGTGCGCATCGGCGTGCTGCCCATCGGCTACGCCGACGGCCTGATGCGCATTCTCTCCAACCGCTATCGCGTCATGACACCTGGCGGCTCCGCCCCCATCCGCGGGCGCATCTGCATGGACATGTGCATGATCGACCTGACCGACCTGCCAAGCGTGGACGTAGGGGATGAAATTGAACTCTTTGGCACAAGCGCCTCGATCAACGACATGGCCGATATGGCCCAAACGATCCCCTATGAGCTCACCTGCGCCGTCTCCCGCCGTGTCCTGCGCGTGTACCTCAAGGACGGCGCGGTCGTCCGAAAAAATTTGAAAATGAACGGCTACGCCTGATGCCGGATTGCTTGCCGCCGTTCTTGCCCCGCAAGAATAAAATAAACAAAGGGCGCGTTGCAAAAGGAAAAATTGCAGCGCGCCCTTCTTATTGTTGGGCCTTTCTACAGCCCCCGTTGATGGCTCCTATTTGGTTTTTGAAAGCAATCACATCAGGAAAAGAAACTTCAATTCAACATCAAAATACCAGCTACCTGCCGGTGCATCATGGAAAATTTCACAATACGCAGCACTTCCCTTGCCTGCAAGCGTTCCAACCGAAGCCGTTGCTTCATGCATCTTTTATGGCGGGCCTTGCCCCCAGCGCGTCAAAAAGCCTTTTTGACGTGCTGGGGCGTTTTTCAAAACTTCGAAGAAGTTTTGAAAAACGGTTTGATTGAACGCGAAGGGCGGGCCTTGCCCCCCCTTCACTCTTCCCCCTGCGGCTCAGTCATCCGGGCCTTAGCGGCTTTTTTGACAGTCTGTGGCGGGCTTTGCCCGCCCTTTACACTTTCTCTTTGCGACTTACATTTCTTCCTCATCTTCATTACTTATCACAGGGGAATCTATAATAATAGGTGCATCATCTAACCAACTGATCAGTCCGACGAGATATTCTGCCAGCTTGACAGCATCCGCCGTGGTAACCTCGCCGTCGTAGGTGACGTCGGCAGCTTTTCGTTGCGCTGGAGCCAGCTCCTCCATGCCGACAAGATACCTTGCCAGCAGCACACTGTCTGCCGAGGAAATGTCGCCATCGCCATTGATGTCGCCAGGGATCACCGCTTTGACTGTGACCGTACCACTTTCAAACTGGGTCGAAGTAGCCTGACAGCTCTCATTCACAAAGTTTGACGCTTTTCCATCCTTGAGCTTGATCTGAATGGCATAGTCTCCGTCTTTCGCGCTTTCCTTCACCTCATAGGTCAGGAGCAGCAGCTCACCGTCGCCGACTTCATTGCGGCAGTCGGTCCAGTTCACCAGTCCCTTCGTCAAATTGGACGTCAGGGCGCCGCTTTCGGACGCGCTCAGAAGACTCGCCTCAGAAATCTCCTTCAGGGTCAGGGATGCATCGGCGGTAATTGCAAGGGTGAAGCCGGCAAAGCCCGGGTTTCCATGGATGGAGACCGGCACCGTGATGGTTTCGCCCGGTATTGCATAAACATCGCCAACGGTAATCACAGGACTGCCTGCAACGTAGTCCGGATCCTTCTCTCCGCAGCGGGTGCACTCGCCATTGACATAATCGTGCCCGAGTGCGGAAACCTCGCCGTCAATATAGCTTTCCTTACACTTGGAGCAGGTGTAGGTGGTGTAGCCGACTTCTGTGCAGGTGGGTTCTGTTACGACTGCTTCATACGAATGGTCGCAATCTTCAATGGACTCAATGATTGCGCTGTTTCTTGCATAGGTTTCCGGCGCCACAAGTAGCACGATACATACTACAAGCAGCATACAAATGAGTCTCTTTTTCATGCTTTTTCTCCTTTCATTAGTAAAAAAACAATCTGAACATTCGCAGCTTCATTGCGCAGGGGCAGGCACTCTTAATGTTAGAACATCTTACTTGCTTGGTGTTGCGCTATGACTATTTTCCGTTCATCCTATGCTTCGATTACATCTTTTGCACCTATATAGGTGCATTAATACTCTATCACATACATATAATAATGTCAAGCACTTTTTGTGCTAATATAGGTGCAAGGGTGGCTGTGCTTTGAACCCAGGTATTGAAAGACTCGTCGGTGGCAATATACGCATTCTCAGAGAACGCGCCGGGTTAACCCAGGAGCAGCTCTCCGCCAAGCTGCAGCTTTGCGGCTGCGACATGACAAGAAGCGCCGTCGCCAAAATTGAGGTCGGTCAGCGCCATCTGTACCCCGACGAGATCATTCTGCTGAAAAAAATCCTCCGGGCCTCCTATGACGAAATCTTCCATCTTTGTGAACCGCCCACGGATGAGTTATAAAAAAACGTGCGAAGCCTGGTTTTGGCTTCGCACGTAGTAACTATTTGGATCATTGGACGGGTATGGCGATTAGCTGGGCGTAGAGCCATTCCGGTGAAACGCCTTTGGCAGTAACCTCTACCAGCGTTTCCCCATACCGGACGCCGAAGCAATAACGGACGGCTTCGTCGCCGGGCTCGGCTCTCGCATTTACGACCTCCTGGGTCAGCTCCGTGCAGTCAAAGATTGGGTGATCCACAATCTCCCACAGCTCCCCCGGGACAGAGTCCGCATAGGGCACGGAATAGAGGGTGCGATCATACTTCTCCCGATCTGCAGTAGAGGTACATCTTGCCTGATCTGCCTCGGAAAAATCCCTCACCTGCCACGTCAGCTCTCCGTTGTCCCCTGTCCACAGGACACTGACCTGATGGCCCTGCGGGGAATAGGCGCCTTCAAACCAAAAGCCCTCGGGGGCTGCCTCCGGAAGATAAACGCCGAAGGCTGCATAGGCCTCCACCTCGGTCAACGCGCCTGCGGCTTCCTCCACGCCGGGCTGCGGCGCCTCCCAGAGAACAACGCCGGGGGTGGTGAAGACCACCGGGCTGCCGTCGCCGTTAAACTGGAAGAAGAAGCTATAGCCATACGCCGGCGAGGCCTGAAAGTTCTCCAGCTCCTCCGGGGTGAACATGCCGTAGAGGAAGGAATAGGGCACCTTTTCGCCCGCACCCTGGTAGGTCCACGCCTCATACCAGCCAACCTCATAGCCCAGTGACGCCAACCGCTGGGCCTCGGCAATCGTCTCGTCGCTTTCCTCCGCCAAGGGAACCCCGTCGGCGTCAAACAGCGCAATGTGCAAAAACAGCCGCACATCCGTCCCGCGGCTGGATTCCAGCGCGTCACGTACCTCCATAAAGAGCTGCACTTCCCCCGGCTCCGGTGTGGCATAGCAGACTTCTGTCTGCGAGTTTACATAATCCGACCCATCCAGGATGACCATAGGCTCTCCCTGCGGACGTTCCGCCAGCGCCGCATCAGCGGCATCCTTCCTGGCAGGAGACTCTGCCTGCTTTGGCAGAATATGCGCGACAGCGAAGATCCCAACACACAGGCAGGCCGCTGCCGCGATCCAACCGATCCAGTTTCGCCTTTTTGCCCGCTCCGCATCCCGAATCATCCGCTCGGGCAGCTCGCCAATGGCCTCCAAAAGCTTTTCCGAATTCATTCTATCACACCCTCCTTTTTCAGGTAGCTTCGCAGCTTTTCCCGGGTTCTATGGAGCATAGATTCCAGCTTGCTCCTGCCGCACCCGAACTGCGCACATAGCTGCGAAATGGGGACAAGGCTCCAATAGCGGCGGATGAATACCCTCCGCTCCAAGGCAGGCAATCGGGAAAGGAAGGCTCCAATCATGCGCCCCAGCTCCTCGGCATTCAAGCGCCCGTCGATGGCATGGCCATCGGGGATGCATTCCAGCAGCTCCTCCAGCGCCAGGGGCACTTCCCCGCCGCCGCGCTTTTGCGCATGGTGGTCGCGCCACCTTTTTAGAGAAACCCGCCGGGTGATCTTCCCCAAAAATGTGGAGAGGATCTCCGGCTGATGCGGCGGCATGGCCTCCCAGGCACCCAGCCAGGTGTCGTTGACGGCCTCCTCTGCGTCCTCGTGGGAGGACAGAATGCCGTAGGCAATCGAGTGGCAGTAGCGGCCGTATTTTCCCGCCACCTCGTCCAGGGCATTCTCATTCCTCGCCCAAAAAAGCGCCACAATCGAGCGATCGTCCATTTCGCACCTCCTTGTAAAAATTTTTAAAGAGCTCTTCTACCATCTACTACCCAAAAAATCAGCTTTCTTGCAAAAAAATCCGCCCAACGGACGAATCAACGCCCCGGTGCAAAGAAGCATCGGGGCGTTGTGGCTCATTTTTCTTCCAGGAGCTTATTGAGCTCAACCATGAAGCTGTTGAGGTCCTTAAACTGTCGGTAGACCGAGGCAAAGCGGACATAGGCCACCTCGTCGAGCGGCTTCAAGCGCTCCATGACCAGCTCGCCGATGTAGGATGTACGAATCTCCCGCTCCAGGGAGTTCTGGATGATCTGCTCGATCTCCGTCACCGCGTTTTCCAGATCGGACAGGCTGACCGGGCGCTTCTCGCAGGCACGCACCATGCCGTTGAGCAGCTTATTGCGGTCAAAGCTCTGGCGGCTGCCGTCCTTCTTTACCACCACAATTGGGAGGCTTTCCACCGTCTCATAGGTGGTGAAGCGCTTCTGGCAGGATAGGCACTCTCTGCGGCGGCGGATGCTGGTGCTGTCCTCCGAATGCCTCGAATCAATGACCTTGCTCTCCTGATACCCGCAATATGGACACTTCACGGCTACCGCCTCCTTCTAAAAGTTGGTTTTATTATACCAGATTCCCCCCTTCGTGTCCAGCACAATTATCCCCGGGCCAGCAGAGAATCCATCGCCTCCCACAGGCCCACCGGCGTCACCGTGCCGTCGCACAGGTGCTGCAAAATGTCAAAAATCCGGCTTCCCAACGGTGTGATGCCTCTGACCCGGGCAATCTCCGGCTCCTCCCGATCCGGAGAATATCGCCGAAGCTCCACACCGTAAACCTCCAGGCTTCCTCCGTCATAGTAAGCGTCGTCAATTAGCAGATAGTACTCCAGGCGCATTGGCCGCCCCCGGTCGCCTGTCAGCGCCAGTGTGCGATACAGGGTGCTACGGCTCACGTGATCACCTCCTTCCAGTCCCATTAGAGCATATCTTCCGCCGGAAAAAAAGAAGAAAATACCGCAGAATACGACAGAAAGTTAGAAGGTTTTTTACAATATTCCGGAAAATTCTCCACATTTTGTGGAATCAAATCCTGGAGAGGCACAAAGCGCCGTCGAATCGGGTCGAGGGGTTTTTGCATTTACTTTGCATTTTTTGTCCGCTTCTGCTATAATGGGCAAGGCAAAACCGCCGAACTTTCACTGAAAGGGGGCATTCCCCATGTCAAGGCTTTTGTCACTGGCGCTTCTGCCTGCGGCAGTGCTGCTCACCTATGTCTACCGCATGGACACCATTGAGAAGGAACCCTGGCGTCTGCTTGCGAAGCTTTTCGGCTTTGGCTGCCTATGCGCAATTCCGGCCTCCGTGCTGGAATGGCTGGGCGGCACACTGCTGGCCTCAGTTGCAAACGGAAGGCTGCGCACAATCCTGGATGCCTTTGTGGTCGTGGCTGTGGCGGAGGAAGGGTGCAAATTCCTGTTTCTGTGCACCACCTGGAACCATCCCGCCTTTGACTACCGCTATGACGCCATTGTCTATGCCGTGTGTGTTTCTCTCGGCTTTGCCGCCCTGGAGAATGTACTCTATGTGTCTCGCTATGGCTTTGCCACCGGGGTGATGCGAGCGTTTACCTCCGTGCCGGGTCACTGCTTCTTCGGCGTGTATATGGGCTATTGGTTCGGCAGCGCCAAATATGCCCGCTTCTACGGCCTGCCCCATTTCAGAAAACGTCTGGCCCTGTCCCTGCTTGTGCCGACGCTGCTGCACGGATTTTATGATTTTTGCTGCTTTATGAGCGGTAAAGTATTGTATGTGCTGCTATTTTACGTGTTTTTGGCCGTATTTTTCTGCGAAGCCCTCCGCTGCATCCGCAAGGCCTCGGCCTGCGATGTGCCGGTGCGCAATCGAAATGAATGGTAAGAAAGGAAGCTTATGAACGACAAGGAAGTATCTGAACTCCGGCGGCGGCTGCGGCCGGAGCACCACAGTATCTCGCAGCTCCGGGGCTGCTATGTGTCCGGCTCCGGCGAGCAAATGGCACGCTTTACCCTGCCCATGCTAGCGCTTACCCAGGAGGAGCAGGAAAAATATCTCTCGCTGCTGAAAAAAACGCTCTCCGGCACCCTGTGCCGCCAGTTGACGGACGTGGTCTTCACCACCGGACAGGTGGCAAACAGCGACGAGCACCGCCTTCTCATGCGGCTGCGAGAATCTGAGCTCAAGGACGAGGAAGCCCTTGACGAGCTATATTGTAAAATCGCCGCCTCAGTTCGCATGGAGGACAACTATCTGATTCTGGCCGCCTTCGACCGCTACGACGTACCCTACCGCAGCCGGGACGATCAGACCCTGGACGATGGGGCAGAGGTTTTCTCCCATATTCTTTGCTGCGTATGCCCTGTGCGCCAGGGCAAAAGCCAACTGAGCTTTCAGCCGGACGACCGGGAATTTCGGATGCAGGCCGGCGCCTGGAATGCCGCAGCGCCGGAGATGGGCTTTCTGTTCCCCGCCTTCGACGGCCGCCGCACCAATATCTACGGTGCGCTATACTACTGCCGCGACCCCAAGCAAAACCACGAGGAATTTGTGGAAGCGCTTTTTCACACCGAGCCGCCCATGCCGGTGCAGCTTCAGAAGCAGACCTTCGCCTCCCTCCTGAGCCACAGCCTGGAGGACGAGTGTAGCCTCCAGCTCGTGCAGACGGTGCATGAGCAGCTAGGCGAGCTGATAGAGGCCCACCGTCAGAGCAAGGAGCCCGAGCCTCTGGCTGTCACCGGCCGACAGGTGCAGCAAATTCTGGAGGAAAGTGGGGTTTCGGACGCACATGCCGCCACCTTTGCCACAGCCTGCGATACCGAGTTTGGCCGGAACGCAGTGCTCTCCCCTCGGAACCTCATCGACGCAAATCGCCTGCAGCTTCGCACGCCGGATGTTGTCATCCAGGTCAGCGCAGGCAAGCACGACCTGGTGCAAAGCCGCACCATTGGCGGCGTCCCTTACATCCTGATCCGCGCCGACGAGGGCGTGGAGGTCAACGGCATCGACATTCAGCTTTCCCATGCGGATGTGTAAATTCATAAAAACGAACACCCCGGGAGCTTCCTCTCTCGGGGTGTTCGTTTATTATATTGTGGAAAATTAGGCTTCCTTCAGCTCCAGGATGCGGGACGGGTGCTTTTTGTAGGTGGCAAGGCTCACAGCCACCAGGAGAACTCCGCACATCACGGCACCGGGCACCGTCGCGCCCAGGCCCCAGGGACAGCCGAGCAAATCCCAGATGGCCGTCATTGCGAAGCCGCCCACCATGCCGCACAGGATGCCAGCATTGGTGGCCTTCTTCCAGTACAGCGCTGCCAGCGCAGGCAAACCGGCCGCAGCCGCATAGTAGGCCCAGGTGGAGGTAATGATATTGTACACACTCTTGATGTACAAGGCCACAACCAGTGCGCCCACTGCCAGCACCACCGTGAGGATACGGGACCACAAGAGCTCACGTTTTTCCTTCATGTTCGGACGGAGCGTTTTGCCAATGTCATGCACGCAGGTCTGCACAGATACCAGGAGGTAGGTGTCCGCCGTGGACATCATAACCGACAGCATCCCGGCCAGCGCCAGACCGGTCAGACCGGCAGGTAAATACTCTATGGCGAGCGCCGGAACAACGGCGTCCGTGGAGCCATACTTGGCAACCACATCCGGCAGAAGCTGCCGGGATACCAGGCCCATGAAGAAGATCAGCAAAATGGTGACACCATAGACGGAGGTGCCCAGGAACATCCCCTTCTTGGCCGCTTTCTTGCTTTTGGCGGCAAAGGCCCGCTGCCACATCTCCGCGCCTGCCAACGTGAAGACCAAATACGTGACGATATCACTGAGAATCTTGCCATCGAAGGTAGGGGTGATGTAGCTCTTGTCGAGGTTGGCCCAGAAATTGCCGAGGCCACCCGCCGCAACGGTGGAGCGAATGGGCACAAGAATGTACACAAAGAGCAGCAGCATGAAGAACTGAGCAACGTCCGTATACACCACGCCGAACAGGCCCGAGGCGGCCGTATAGACGATAAAGATAATCGTGGCAATGACGGCCGCCGCCTCAAAGGACAGGCCGATACCGCCGCCCACTATATTGAAAATGGTCGCCGTCGCAGAGACTTGGGCAGCCACGGTGCCCATCATGACCAGAGCAACCAATACGGACATGAGCAATTGGGCCGCCTTGCCGAAGCGAAGGCGCAGCAGATCCGGGATGGAGCTGACCTGATACTGCACGCCGATCTGCTGAATGCGGCCGGAAATACCGGAAAAGATGAACATGCCAATCAGGTAGGGCAGGGCCGTCATTACGCAGGCGAAGCCCTCGTTGTAGGCCTTGCCGGCACGGCCCATCATGGCGCTGCCGCCGATGATGCTGGCACAGACAGTGGCCATGAGCACCACAGGGCCAAGAGAGCGGCCGGCCACATAGAAATCATCGTTGCCCTTGATGCGCTTGACGAACCAGATACCAATGCCCATCATGAGGGCAAGGTAGACGCCGATGATTGCAAAATCCAGGGTGGTAATGCTAGTGTGATCCATTTTTTACTCCTTTCCTTTTTCCATAATTAAGATTCTGCCGGATGCAAAACGCCTACCATTTTCAGAAAATGGTAGGCGCAAAAGATGTTCATTCATCAAAAAAGGAAATAGAGAACTCCCCCGATGGAATGCGGATCGCACTGCACCGGAACAGAAACAGAGCTTCCCAAAATCCAATGATCATCTTCCTACGCCTACGAGATTAGCTGACGGGTTAGAGAAAGGAAGTTCCCTTGCATCGAAACGCATTCACCCCAAGATTGGTTCTCCCGTTGCCCTGCGGCATTCGGCTCAAGCATCAGAATTGGCAGTTGTGCTGGAAATACACGTTGCAGTATAAGTATAGCATTATTTTTATGGTAAAATATGAATAAACTGTAAATTTAATTTCTATGCCTCAAATATTTTAGGTATAATTTGACATTTAGTCGAAAAAAAGTCGCAAAAAGAAAAATTCCAGGGCGTTCTGTACGTGCCCGACCGACGCGGATGGCGACTTTTTTCATAATCTCTTGCATTTTTCGGGCAAAAGCCTATAATAGAAGGAGAAGGGAGGCGGAGACATGCGAAGTTTGTCACGCTTTCGTGGGTGTCTTCTGGGCGGGGCCGCCGGAGACGCACTGGGCTATCACGTGGAATATTTGAGCCGCCAGCAGATCGAGGAGCGCTATGGCGCCAATGGCATCCTGGGTTATGACCTGACAAACGACATTGCGCTTGTCTCGGATGACACCCAGCTAACCCTCTTTACCGCCAACGCCCTGCTGCTGGGCAAGACCCGACGGTGTATGCGCGGGGAGCAGCGTCCCTACGCGGGCTATCTGGCCGTGGCCTATCTCGACTGGTTTAAGACCCAGCACCACCTGCAGGCCGACGCCCGACACCGCGCCTACTGCTGGCTCTACCAGGTGCCGGAGCTACACCACCGCCGAAGCCCCTGCGCTACCTGCATGAATACACTGGAAAATCGCACCTTTGGCACGCTGGATCAGCCCTGCAACCAATCCAAGAGCTGCGGCGGACTCATGCGGGTTGCACCCATTGGTCTATTCTTCGATCCCAAAGCGGTCCCCCAGGAGAAAATTGACCGTCTGGGGGCAGAAGCTGCCGCCATCACCCATGGCCATGTCCTGGGCTGGCTTCCGGCTGCGGCCTTTGTGCATATGATCAGCCGCATCACCTACGGCAGCGTCCATGGAGAGGATTTGCCCGAGCTGATCCGGGAAACCGAGGCCGCCCTGACCGAGCAGTTTGGCAAAGCCCCGGTAGAACCCCTGGGCGCCCTCATGCGCCGCGCCCTCCGCCTGGCAGACAGCTCGGTGAGCGACCTGGAGGGCATCCGGGCCCTCGGCGGCGGCTGGGTGGCAGCAGAGACGCTGGCCATTGCCCTATTCTGCCTGCTGCGCTACCGCCAGAGCTTCGGCCCCTGCATCATCGCCGCCGCCAATCACGATGGCGACTCCGACTCCACCGCCGCTGTGGCAGGGAACCTCCTTGGGGCCCTCCTGGGCGCAGAACAAATTCCGGAATTTTATCTTGATTCCCTGGAGCTGCGGGACATCATCGAGGAAATTGCCAGAGATTTGTGGACCGACTGCCCCATGACCCGCGCTTCCTCCTTCTACGACGAAGACTGGTCGCGCAAATACATCGAATGCCGCTATGAGCCCTACTAGGCGCTATAAAAATTGCAACCGACCCGGTCTGATTTTCCCAGGCCGGGTCGTGTATCATAAGCGGTGCGCTTTATGCAGCTAGATACTCGCAAGCTTTGCAGGAATTTTGTTTTTTCTTGCAATCTAGGGAAGGGTATGCTATAGTATACGTTGCTTGACATTATGTAAATGGATACAGTGCAGGATGAACCTGCATGGAAGGAGTGAGCGCCATGGCGCAGCAGACGAACATTCGAAATATTGCCATCATCGCCCATGTAGACCATGGGAAGACCACCCTGGTGGATGAAATGCTCAAGCAGGGCGGCATCTACCGCGAGCATCAGACAGTGGTAGACCGCGTGATGGACTCCGGCGACCTGGAACGGGAGCGGGGCATCACCATCCTGGCAAAAAACACCTCCGTCTACTATAAAGACGTGAAAATCAATATTGTTGACACCCCGGGCCATGCCGATTTCGGCGGCGAGGTGGAGCGCATCCTAAAGATGGTCAACGGCGTCCTGCTGCTGGTAGACGCGGCGGAGGGCCCCATGCCCCAAACCCGCTTCGTACTGCAAAAGGCGCTGGAGTTGGGGCATAAGGTCATCGTGGTCATCAATAAGATCGACCGGCTGGACGCCCGGCTGGAGGAGGTTATGGAGGAGATTCTGGAGCTTCTCCTGGAGCTCGACGCCACCGATGAGCAGTTTGATTCTCCAACCATCTTCTGCTCCGCAAGGCAGGGCATTGCCTCCTATGGCCCCACGGATGTGGGCTTCGACCTTTCGCCGCTGTTTGATACGATTGTAAAGTATATTCCCGCACCAACGGGCGACGAAACAGCCCCCTTGCAGGTGCTGGTCTCCTCAATTGACTACAACGACTATGTGGGCCGCATCGGCATTGGCCGGGTGGAGCGGGGCGTGATCCGGCAGAATCAGGAGATCGCCATCTGTGACTACCATAACCCGGAGTTTATGGAAAAGGGTAAAATTGTCGCACTGTATGAATTCGACGGTCTGGAGCGAAAGCCCATCCAGGAGGCGTCGGCCGGGGAGATTGTGGCCTTCTCGGGAATCAGCGACCTGACAATCGGCCGCACCATCTGCGCACCGGGTGTGGCAGAACCGCTGCCGTTTGTAAAAATATCCGATCCGACGATTGAGATGACCTTCTCGGTGAACGACAGTCCCTTCGCGGGGAAAGAGGGGAAATATGTCACCTCCCGCAACCTGCGCGACCGGCTGGATCGGGAGCTGCTGAAGGACGTCTCCCTCCATGTCACCGAGCAGGGCACCGACGCCTTCAATGTGGCAGGACGCGGAGAGATGCATCTGAGCATTTTGATCGAAACCATGCGACGTGAGGGCTACGAATTCCAGGTGTCCACGCCAAGAGTGCTGACAAAGACCATTGACGGAAAGGTCTGCGAGCCGATCGAGCGGACGGTGGTAGACGTGCCGGAGGTCTACATGGGCGCGGTAATTGAGAAGCTCAGCCAGAGGAAAGGCGATTTGGTGTCCATGAACCCGATGGGAAGCCGGTATCGGCTGGAATTCCTGGTGCCATCCAGAGGCCTGTTTGGCTACCGGAACGAATTCCTGACCGATACCCGGGGGGAAGGCATTCTGTCGTCCGTGCTGGACTCCTATGCTCCAATGAAGGGAGAGATCGCCCGACGCAAGTGCGGGTCGCTCGTGGCCTTCGAGACGGGTGAGACCACCGCCTACGGACTTGGTGGCGTGCAGGACAGGGGTACACTATTCCTGGCGCCGGGCGTGGCGGTATACGCAGGCATGATCGTAGGCGCCTGCAACCGGAACGAGGACATGGCGGTGAATATCTGCAAGAAAAAGCAGCTCACCAATATGCGCGCTGCCGGAAGCGACGAAGCCATCCGCCTGACACCTCCGAGGGTATTTTCGCTGGAGCAGTGCCTGGAATACCTCTCCGATGACGAGCTCCTGGAGGTCACCCCCAAATCCCTGCGCATGAGAAAACGCATCCTGGATCACTCCCAGCGAATGCGTGAGGTCATGAAAAATAGAAGTTAAGCTGTGCGCCCCTCCGCCAATTTTTGGCAGAGGGGCGCATGTGCTTATCAAAAAAATTTGATTGGATGCCGATCCCTGATCCGCAGGGAAACGCGCAGCAGAGAAAGCAACGTCATCCGAATTTATTACTTGGCAGCCTCCACAAGACCACTGGCAAGACCCGCGAGTCCCTGGATTTCCGAGGGGATGATAACCTTGGTTGCCTTGCCGTCGGCAACCTTCTGCATGGCTTCGAGCGCCTTGAGCTTAATCACCTGGTCGTTGGGAGCAGCCTCGTTGAGCATCTTCATGGAGTCGGCCAGCGCCTTCTGGACAGCCAGAATGGCCTGCGCTTCGCCCTCTGCCCGCAGAATGGCCGCCTGCTTTTCAGCGTCGGCCCGCAGGATGGCGGATTCGCGTTCACCCTCGGCAATCAGGATCTGGGAATGCTTGGTGCCCTCGGCCTGCAAGATGGCCTGACGGCGGTCACGCTCGGCCTTCATCTGCTTCTCCATGGAGTTCTGAATGTCCGCCGGCGGCAGGATGTTCTTCAGCTCAACGCGGTTGACCTTGATGCCCCAGGGATCGGTGACCTCGTCGAGAATGGCGCGCATCTTGGTGTTGATGACGTCGCGGGAGGTCAGGGTTTCATCAAGCTCCAGGTCGCCGATGATGTTACGCAGCGTGGTGGCAGTCAGAGTCTCCATGGCCACCATGGGGTATTCTACCCCATAGGTGTAGAGCTTGGGATCGGTGATCTGGAAATAGACCACGGTATCAATCTGCATGGTGACGTTATCCTTGGTAATCACGGGCTGGGGGGGATAGTCCAGCACCTGCTCCTTCAGGCTGACCTTCTTGGCCACTCGCTCAAAGAAGGGCATCTTGAAGTGGAGGCCGACGCCCCACACGCTATGGAATTTGCCCAGTCGCTCTATGACATAGGCCTTTGACTGCTGCACCACATAGATGCACCGCGCTGCCACAATGAGCAGCAAGAGCACAAGCGCTGCAATGACGATAAAAGATCCTGTTCCTGGCATAATGAGTTTCTCCTTTCGAACTGTCTTGTTTGTTTATACTTCTGCGACAGCGGAAACCCGCTCGACGCAGACCTTGACGCCTTCAATCCGCAGCACCCGCACGAACGCATCCGGTTCGATGACGCTGCCGTCGGCACTGCGAGCAGTCCAGTCCACACTGCCGATCATCACCCGTCCGGTGCCCCGGAGGTTGTCGATGGGTTCAATCACGACCGCAGTTTTTCCGATGTTGCTGTCTGCGTTGGTGGCAATGCCCTTGGCATGGGTAATCTTGCGGGCAAAGGGACGAAGTCCCAGCAAAAGTCCCGCCGAAACGACGAGAAACACCACACCCTGCAGCCAGAACGGTGCGCCAAGCGCGGCCGCAATCACGGCTGCAAAAGCGCCGCCTGCAAACCAGATGCACACCAGCCCCACGGTCACGGCCTCCATCACGCCAAGCGCTACCATGGCGCACAGCCAAAATAGGATGGCCTTCATCCAAATTCCTCCTGTTCTTTTCCGCAGCATATACGGTTATTCCATCTCCATAGTACACGATTTTACCGGAATGTCAACCCAAAACGGGGATGAAGTTGTATGATCTTTGGAATTGCTATTTCCTGCGCCATCCGATATAATGAACTATGGAAATTACGTAGAAGCGGTTTTTCTTCCCGTTTATCCCTTAGACGCCTCCGGGAGGCAAAGGTTCCCGCTTTTTATTGTCAGGAGCGCGATAGAATGGAACAGTATACGCTTTGTATTCCCTGTCTGTTTGGCCTGGAGGGCCTGGTTGGCGATGAGCTGCGGCGGCTTGGGATGGAGCAGGTGCGCGTGGAGGATCGCCGGGTCTATTTTACCGGCGGCAATGACGCCATCGCTCGGGCGAATCTCTTCTGCCGCATGGGCGAGCGGGTGATGCTGCGTCTTGCCCGCTTTGAGGCACGCAGCTTCGAGGAGCTGTACCAGGGTGTGAAGGCCGTGGCGCTGGAGGAGCTGATTCCCCGCGACGGTGCATTCCCGGTCAAGGGCTACAGCCTGAATAGCCAGCTCCACAGCGTGCCGGACTGTCAGGCCATTGTGAAGAAAGCGGCAGTGGATCGGCTGGGACACCACTATGGCATCGGTTGGCTCCCGGAAACCGGCCACACCTATCAGCTCCGCTTCTCCATTATGAAGGACGTGTGCGAGCTGTTCCTGGACACCTCCGGCCAGAGTCTCCACAAGCGGGGCTATCGGGCCGTGGGCAATGAAGCACCGCTGCACGAGACAATGGCCGCCGCCATGGTGACGCTGGCCCGCTATCGAGGAAAGGAATTCCTCTGGGATCCCTTCTGCGGCTCCGGTACCATCGTCATTGAGGCAGCCCTCATTGCACTTAATCGCGCTCCGGGGCTCAATCGCAGCTTTGCCGCCCAGAGCTGGGAGCGCATTCCCCAGAGCGTATGGCAAGCTGCACATCAAGAGGCAAAGGATCGGGAATTCCGCGGAACCTACCGCATTCTCGGCTCTGATATCAATTCCCAGACTTTGGGCATCGCCATCTCCAACGCCAAGAAGGCGGGCGTAAGCCAATGGATCGATTTCCGGGAGGCGGACGCCACCCGCATGAGTCTGCCCGCCGCGGAGGGCCTGATCATCTGCAATCCCCCTTATGGCGAGCGAATGCTGGAGCAGCGCTCGGCCCAGCGGCTCTACCGGGCCATGGGCAAGCACTGGCGCTTCGCCGACCGGTGGAATAAATATATCATTTCCTCCGAGCCGGAATTTGAGTACTATTTCGGCACACAGGCCACAAAGAAGCGCAAGCTCTACAATGGCCGTCTTCAGTGCAATGTCTATATGTATTACAGCTTATCCCACCATGCCGGACGATAAATCTTCCGGTTGAACCAAAATAAAAAAGGAGGCGCACCTATGCGCGTAATTGTCACCGTTTACGGCCTGGACCGGGTCGGCATCATCTATGGCGTCTGCAAGCTGCTGGCCCAGGCAAACATCAATATTCTCGACATCAGCCAGACGGTCATGCAGGAATTCTTCACCATGACCATGCTCGCGGATATGTCCGGTGCGACCGAGGAGTTGGTCGCCATCCGCGCTTCGCTCAACGAGCTGGGCAAGGAGCTGGGTGTTGCCATTCGCATCCAGAGCGAGGATATTTTCACCGCCATGCATACGGTCTGAGGAGGTCGCCATGCTCACCAATGCCGAAATTATGCAAACGGTCGATATGCTCGACCACCAGAAGCTGGATATTCGCACCATCACCATGGGCATTTCCCTGCGCGACTGCGCCGACCCGGACGCAGACCGCTGCGCGCAAAAAATCTATGACAAAATCTGCCGCTGCGCCGAACACCTGGTGCCCACCGGCTGCGCCATTGAGGCGGAGCTGGGCATTCCCATTGTGAATAAGCGCATCTCCGTGACGCCCATCGCCCTGGTTGCCGAAAGCAGCCAGTGCGACAGCTATGTGCCCTTTGCCCTGGCAATGGATCGCGCGGCAGCTACCTGCGGAGTCAACTTCATTGGCGGCTTTTCTGCCCTGGTGCACAAGGGTTTAACCCGAGGCGACGAAATCCTGATTTCCTCCATCCCCGAGGCGCTGGCTGCCACAAAGTCCGTGTGCGCTTCGGTCAATGTGGCCACCACCCGTTCCGGCATCCACATGGACGCGGTGCGCCTGATGGGAGACATCATCAAGAAAACCGCCGCCCTGACCGCCGACCAGGATGGCCTGGGCTGCGCAAAGCTCGTGGTATTTGCCAACGCGGTGGAGGACAACCCCTTCATGGCCGGCGCTTTCCACGGAGTGGGGGAACCGGAATGTGCCATCAATGTGGGCGTATCCGGGCCGGGCGTGATCCACCATGCCCTGCAATCGGTGCGGGGCAAGCCCTTCGACGAGGTGGCAGAGACCATCAAGCGCACCGCCTTCCGCATCACCCGTATCGGCCAGCTTGTGGCGCAGGAGGCGGCGAAGCGTCTGAATGTCTCCTACGGCATCGTGGATCTGTCCCTGGCGCCGACCCCTGCTGTGGGCGACAGTGTGGCGCGGATTTTGGAGGAAATGGGCCTGGAGGTTTGCGGTACCCACGGCACCACCGCTGCTCTGGCCCTCTTAAACGACGCAGTCAAGAAGGGCGGCGTGATGGCCTCCGGGCATGTGGGCGGCCTCTCGGGTGCATTCATCCCGGTCTCGGAGGATGAGGGCATGATCGCCGCCGTGCGCCAGGGCACGCTCAGCCTGGAAAAGCTGGAGGCCATGACCTGCGTCTGCTCGGTCGGCCTCGACATGATCGCTGTGCCCGGGGACACCCCGGCAGATACGATTTCCGCCATCATCGCCGACGAGGCTGCCATTGGCGTCGTCAACAACAAAACCACCGCCGTGCGCATCATCCCCGCTCCCGGCAAGCAGGTTGGAGACGAGGTCGCCTTCGGCGGTCTTCTCGGAACCGCGCCGGTGATGCCGGTAAAGACCTCCTCGGCAAGCGCCTTTATCGCCCGGGGCGGCCGCATCCCTGCACCGCTCCACAGCCTGCGAAATTAAAATTGAACGCCGTCTGATCCAAAAGATCCGGCGGCGTTTTTTTCAGTTTTCCATCTGCTGGCCGAGAAACGATGCCACAGTTTGGGCGAGCTTCTGCTCGGATTCGTCCGGGGCCCTGCCGGATTCATCCATCAGCAGCATCACGCAGCCCATGAGATCCCCGCTGGAAATGATGGGCGCGGCAACCCCGAGGTGATAGTGCTCAACCTCCTCCGCCACCTGGAGCTTGACGCCACCCGGGGTGTAGCGATAGCTCTTGCGCTGCTCCATGAGCTGAGAGAGATCCGAGGAATTTGCCTTGTCCAGCAGCTCCCGCTTGGGTGCCCCGGACAGGGCAATAATGTTGTCCCGGTCTGACACTGCCGCAATATAGCCGGTGTTCTTCCCGATGGAATCACAAATTTGCCCCGCAAAGTCCTGCAAATCACTCATGGGCGAATACTTCTTAAATATTACCTCACCGTCCCGCTCCGTATAAATCTCCAGCGGGTCGCCGTCACTGATAACATTGGTACGGAAAACCCGGTCAAGATGATTTCGGCTTGACTGGGTGACGGTTATCTGCTCGTTTTCCGTACCGGACTTAAAATTTACGGCTTCCTCCGCATTTCCGACGTGCAAAAGCGCGTCAATATCGCTCTGAAGCTTGATCTCGATGTGATCTTCATAGACCACGATTTTCTGAATGATGAGTTCGAGATCCGTGCGGTCGAGCTTTTCTTTGTTCAGAAGATCTTCGAACACGTCGATTGCCGTCTTCGCCGCGCGGTTTACCTCAATGATGGTGTTGCGTTTATCGGAGAGAAGATCAATCTGGTGATTCAGCCCCTCGATCTTGCGCTGCAGGTCGGCTTCCAGTTCGTCGTAGGTTTCCTCTAAAAGTTCCTCCTGCTCCGGATGCCGCATGATGTCGCGGATGCGCTGGCGCTTTGTGACGCGCAGTTCCTCCTGCAGGTCGTCCATCACGGCGGCGAGGTTGTCCGCTGATTGCTCTGTCTCCGCGATGTTGTCATTCCCGCGGGCTAGGTCGGCGTTCAGCTGCGTGATCATGCTCTCGGAGTTTTCGTACACCTTGCGGATGTAGCCCTTCACAAGCTCGTCCAGCTTGTCCACGCGGATGTGGTGGGACGAACACGCCTCCGCACCGCGGCGGTGGTAGGTACCGCAGGTGTAGGCCGCCGGTCGGTCACTGCGGCTCATGGAGAACAAGGGACTGCCGCAGTCGCCGCAGACGAGGAAGCCCGTGTACACGTTGTCGTACTTCTTCACGCCGCGGTAGTTGGACGTGGAGCGGCTTTCGCGCAGGGCGCGGGTCGTGGCGAAGGTGCGGTAGTCGATGATGGGCTGGTGATGGTCTTCGATGACGATATGCTCGTCCTCGTCGCGGCGCACGTCACGTCCGTTGATCTTCGCGCGGGTGGTTTTGCCCTGCCGCAGGGTGCCAATGTAGAAATCGTTGTCGAGGATGCCCTGCACCGTGACGATAGCCCACACGGGTTTGACGTCGCGGTGGTAGGTCTTGCCCTTCGACTCCTTGCGCATCTGCTCGCACATCCGCGGGGTCGGGATGCCCTCGTTGGTCAGGTAGTTCGCAATGCGCTTGTAGCCCCAGCCTTCGTTGTTGTAGAGGTCGAAGATTTTCCGGACGATGTCGGCTTCGGTGGGAACGATCTCAAATTGCTGCCGGTCGTTTATGATGTAGCCGTACGGCGCGGCGCAGATCCACTGCCCGTCCTGCTGACGGCGTTTGATAACGTTGCGCACTTTTTTGGAGGTATCCGTGACCGGCATTTCGTTGATGAGGAACTGGAACTGAATCTTCAGCCAGTCGTCATCGTTCGGGAAGTCGATGCCGTCGCCGATGGAGATGATGCGCACGCCCGCGTCGCGCAGATCCTCGAGTTCCACGAGGCCACGGCTGTTACGGCGGGAGAATCGGGAGAAGTCTTTGATAACGAGGATGTCGAAATCATGCGCCATGAGCCCGCGCCGCATTTTCTGGTAGTTCTCGCGCTGCTCGAAGGTGTAGCCGGAGCGGTCACGGTCTTCGAAGAAGGTCAGGCTGCTTCCCGGAAAACGATGGGAGACGAAATCGTCGATGATCGCTTTCTGGTTCTCGATGGAGACGTTGCTCGCCTCGTCTTTTTCTTCGTCAACCGAGATCCGGCAGTACCCGGCGATGGAATATGTGGTGGGCATGAAGTGCCTCCTTGTAGTGAGATTATTCTCTAAGCGGATTATAATGCAGATATTATTGTAACACTCGTGCTCAAGTATTGCAAGGGACTTCTTGAAATAAAAAACTCTGCCAACTGCAATTTTGATATGCTCCCTTTATGAGAGACAGTGAAATAAAAACACTGTTGATCATGAGGGGAGCATAACTATGTCCAGAGGAAAGGTAACAGTAACTTTGGAGAAACAGCGATCAAATATGCTCCAAGTATATCACCACGCTCCGCTCGATCAAGCTGCTGGATAAAATCACTCCTGTCGGAGAAGATGAACGCAGTCGTAAAACCGTTTACAGGATCCGCAAATCCGGCACGATAGTACGTATCGGTCAGTTCGCCGACAAGGAGACCCAGCGCATTGCTGAGAGTTTTCTCCCTGTCGGCTTTTTGAATTTCCGCGTCCATCTGCGTCCGCACTTCTTCGAGCTGCTTCGGCTCATCGGCTTCGTGTGCCTGAATGCGGCTGAGGATGAATTCTTCCACGGCCTCTTTGAATCTTTCGTCCATAAAAACCCCGCCTTTCATTTTCGGTAGGGATATAGATCGCTCAAAGTTTGCTACATAGCAAGAGGTGTTAGAAAAATTCTACGATTCAAACAATAGGCTGTCCCCATATTGACGCATATCTTTGAAAAAAATACTGTCAAATAGTTAGGACTGAGATGAAGCTTGATGCAGTGTGTTTTGGAAAAGCGGAATATTTTTCCCGATTACTCTTGGAAAAGCGGAAGTACTGCTTGATTTTTTCGTGGAAAAGTGGCATACTATGAGCGTAAGTAATTTTGGAGGTTGCTTTTAATGCTTGAGAGAAAAATCTATCCCCATATTGAACAATTCTATAAAGATAATCCCCATAAGGCATTGATGATCACAGGTGCCAGACAGGTCGGTAAATCTTTTATTATTGAGAAATATGCTAAGGAACACTATGCGCATTTCATTAAACTTGATTTCATAGAGCATCCGGAGTATGTTTCCGCTTTTAGGAGTGTAAATAGTGCGGAAGATATACTTCTGAGATTGTCCGCCATGTTCGGTGAAGATATGGTTCCCGGAGAAACAATCATTTTCTTTGATGAGGTGCAGGAATGTAAAGAGCTCATCACACAAATCAAGTATCTCGTCAGCGCTGGAACCTACACCTATATTCTAAGCGGTTCACTTCTTGGTACTGTTTTTTCCGATATCCGTTCCGTGCCGGTTGGATATATGGATATTATTCGTATGTATCCTTTAGACTTTGAAGAATTTGCAAAAGCAAACGGTGTCGGAGAGAACGTAATTACCGCACTGAAAAAATTCTTTGAATCGGAAACCCCAATCGATACATTTTTGCACGAAAGAATGATGTCGCTCTTTGAGCTTTATATGATCGTTGGTGGAATGCCAGCTGCCGTTAAATCCTATTTGGAAACAAAAAATCTGACTACAGTTGCAAATGAACAGCAAGCAATCATCGAACTCTATAAACAGGATATTTCCAAATATGATAAAGATAAAAAACTGTATTTAAGTGAGATATTCGATTTAATTCCAAGTGAGCTGAACGCCAAAAACAAAAGGTTCATCCTGAAGAATCTGAATGAAAATGCCAAGTTTTCCAGATATGACAACAGCTTCCTCTGGTTAAAAAATGCCGGTGTTGCTTTACCATGCCACAATGCAGACGAACCGAAGCTTCCCCTTTTACTTTCAAAATCCTCCAATCTTTTCAAACTGTTTTTGTGTGATGTCGGACTGTTGGCCGCACAGTACGGTTCCGGCATACAGATGAAAATATTAAACCACGAAACCGCTATGAACTTTGGCTCCGTGTATGAAAACATCGCAGCACAGGAGCTCATGGCACACGGTTATACGCTTTACTTCTACAACAGCAAAAAATACGGTGAACTGGATTTTGTTATTGAGCATGGCGGATATGTTCTCCCGATTGAAATCAAGTCCGGCAAAGATTACTATCGGCACAATGCCATGAATCATGTTTTGGCATGCAAGGAATATGATTTGCCAAAGGGTCTTGTATTCTGTAACGGTAATATCGAAGTAAAAGACAATGTGGTGTATTATCCGATCTATATGCTGATGTTTTTGCAAAAAAAAACTATTCCGGAGCAACTAATTTTTGATTCTGATTTCAGCGATATAAATGACCTTTTGTAATATTAACTAAACCGTTTGTGGTTTTTTGTTGATCTATTTCTATAACGATCACACCATGACAAATCACACCATTTTTGAGAAAAAAAGGAATGACCCAGTCAGATGACTCGCTCAATTGACATCTCTGACTGGGTCTCATATATTCTGTATTAATCCCTGAAATACAAGTCTCTGGTATAAACCTTATCCAGCACATCCGCTATGTCATCATTATACCGGTTAGCGATAATCACATCAGACATCTGCTTGAACTCGTCAAGGTCACGAATGACGCGGCTGCTGAAGAAGGTATCATCCCGCATAGTCGGTTCGTAACTCATAAAGCCCATATGCTTCATTGCTTCGCTGGCGGCCTTTAATTCTGCCGCTGTCCAGTCTCTACTCATACAATCACCGCTCCTTTCATTGGGTGTACTGTATGATCGCTCTTATGAAGGAATTTATCAAGGGGATGATTGAAAAATTAACATTTATATTGTAGAATGCTCTTATAGAGCATTCAGTACAACGAAAGCGCATCACAAAAAAGTAAAAACCGGCATAACACTGAAAATGCAATACGCCGGTCGATGTTCCTTTATATGATTCACGGTCGTTATCAATCTTCGATTTTAATACCGTGTTCTCTATCTGCCATCAGCAGATTTTTTTCTTTCAGCTGGTCGAGGAAAGAGATCACCTGCGGGCCGACCTCCTCCACGCGGCTGTCGGTGTACTTGTCCATACACGCTTTGATCAGTTCCGGAAGAGTAATGCCTTCCTGCAGCTTTTCAAACATAAATCGTGTGGACTCATTTTTCAACACGATGACACCGCTGTATGGGGAATTGTCCCCGACGCTGACTGCCGTCACTTCATCGCCGATCTCTACGACTTCAAACTCACTGCATAGTAGTAATCTCGGAAAATATCTCATCTTCCAGTCCTCCCAAGTATTCTTGCAATTTTTCTTTTCACCGCCTGCGGATAGTGCAGTAATTTTAACTTCAATTTGAAAAGCACCGCGTCATAGGCACATTCTGCTATGCTTTTCTTTTGTTCTGCAATAATATCCTGCTCGGTCGTACTGACGGTGAAAGCGGCCGTTTCTTCCGTTTCGTATTCTTCAGTATTTATCAGCGAATCGAACAGTGTATGTATCTCTATCGGAATGCCCGCAAGATTAATTCTCTTTTCCATTTTCTTTCCTCATCAAAAACAGAAGACCGATTCGGGAGATCAGCCATGCGAGGAAGAGACATACAATGAAGGTGATAACCCCCATAAAACCGACGCTCATGGCAAAAAGCTCTTTTCCCGCAGCGGACAGCAACAACGATATCCCCACGCTCACCGGCTGGCAGAGATAATAAATGCAGTTGATACACTGTCTTGGCATATCAAGGATTGCTTCAAAACCGGGTTCGGGAAAGTAATCCTGAAAGGCAAGCATACAAACCGAAACCGCCGTCACACCCATACCGATCAGATGCCCGTAATACCCCGGTACATCAAGATACCCAAGCGGCAGAATCTCACCAACCGTAAGAGCAATGCCGACGAAAACGCCGCACAGGTACCACAATCGCCATACTGTGGCCAATCTTTCCATCTTTCTGTGGATAAAACTGCCAAGCAAAACATACGGCATCGCACGGGTGAGGAAGTTGCCAGGTACATAAGTGTATCCCAAGAATTCCCAGCGGATAAAGCCAGCAAGTTCACCGGTTACCACTGTAAAGACGATCAGAACAACCGCAATGAGCCAGTCGAATTTAAGCAAATTCCATTTATCCAGAAAATAAATGATGATGTAGGCATACAAAAGCGCCTGCACATACCATATCGCGCCGCCGATATCAAATGGCCACACATTCAAAACTACAAAGTTGAACCAAAGCCGTTTACTGGCAAATGCGGAGAAGATATTCGTGCCTAATGCTTGATAGTAAAAGAAATTGATCGCAAAATACACCACCGCAAGTGCTGCAAACACAATGGCGCAGCGTTTGATAGCACGGACAATTCGTTTTGAACGATTCTCGCTTTCCCGCAGAACAAGATAGCCTGAAAGAATGAAAAACGCCAGCGGTACAAACCCGCAGATTGTCTGTACATAACCGCCGACAGCCGTCGGGAACCCCAACAGATTGATGCACATGAAAAACATCAAAATGATACGCAGCATCTTGATGGAGGGACGATAATATATGGCTTTTTTCTGTTCGCTGTTGGTTGCCATCGTTTCATTATCCATTTTCAATCATCCTCCTCCGGTATTTCTTCTGTAGGTTTCATGACAAATTCTTCCGGCTGTTTGTTCTTAATGTAATATACCCGTTTACAATGTCGCAGGATGCTCCGTCTGTGAGTGGAAACAATACAGGTCTTATGGGGTGCGTCGAAAATGATATTTTGGAGCACCCGTCTTTCCGTTTCATTGTCCAGAGCGCTGGTAGCTTCGTCTAACAGGATGATGGGTGCGTCACGCAATACCGCTCTTGCGATAGCGATTCTCTGTGCCTGTCCTTCGGAGAGCCCCTGTCCACGCTCACCTATTTTCCCGTAGATGCCATCGGGGTGCCCCGAGACGAATTCCCAGGCACAGGCGGTTTTCAGGGCGGCTATGATCTCTTCATCTGTGGCATCCTCTTTGACCAGACGGAGATTTTCGGCAATCGTTCCCGCCATGATGGAATTGCCCTGCGGCACATAGGAGAAAAATTCCCTCAAATCCGCATTCATATCCACGGTGTTTCCGGCGGCATCCGTCAGTGTCACCGTTCCCTCAGAAGGATGGATCAAGCCCAAAAGCAAACGGAGCATGGTGGTCTTGCCCTCTCCGGAAGGACCTAACACCGCTACGATCTCGCCGGGATCGGCATGGAAGTTGCCGTTTTCATACACATTTTTTCCTTCCGTATAGGCAAAGCTCACATGATTCATGGCAACACTGAGACCGTCCTTCGCATAGAATACGCCTCCGATTTTTGTTCACAGATGAGCGTTCACAGGCCGTGAGCGTTCATCTGTAAATAAAAGAACACCCTGCGGTGCAGCTTTGGCGGCATACACCGCAGGGAATGGTTATCTCTGCGGGGAGAGGATAGCGGGATTACTGGGGGTTGTTTCCCGCAAGCCATGTTACTCTATGGAAACATCAGCAATT
This sequence comes from Faecousia sp., assembly GCA_045615685.1. GTDB lineage: Bacteria > Bacillota > Clostridia > Oscillospirales > Oscillospiraceae > SVMC01. Next base: position 1,965 of record JAZLFG010000036.1, on the reverse strand, counting down.
GGATGGTCACTGAACATTGTAGTTTAACCAATTGACGATGCTTAACGGATCATTGTTATTAATAATTGTTCCCCATGCTTCATCTATACTAGTAACAGTATTGCCGGTTGGTTTCAAATCGTAAATAACTGTACCGAATTCATCTGTACTAGAAGACTTTTCTCGGGTTACTTGAATCCATTCATCACCCTTAACATCAACAGGTAAATTTCCAACAAAAAACGTATAATTTTCATTGTGCTGGTCAGAACCAACATAATTGTTGTACAATACACTGCGTTTCACGAAAGCATAATCGCCGCCGGCGCTCGTCATAATCACATCATTCGCATCAAACTGAACGAACTCCATGTCCGTCTTTTCCATTCTCATGTTCGAGTTCCTCCTTTCCTTCCGCTCCCCGGGTCATTTGGGGCTTTCAGCTGCTAAGTCCAAATCATACCGGCTCGGCTTTCTCCCCGCACGGAAAGTGTATGCCTACAAAAAGCGAAAATAATATATAAAAACCGTGCTTCAAATAGGCATAATACGCCCATCGGAAACACGGAATTTTATCAAATTATGAAGTTTTACAAAATAGGGCTTGACAAAAGAGCGCAGTACGCCTACGCTTGCTTGCTTGCTAAGCTTGCTTGCTAAAAGTGTAGCCACCTGCATCATGTTTGTCAACTCCTTTTCTGTATATTCTTTGAGCGAGAAGAAGAGTGAAATGGTAAACTACTCCTCCTCAAACTTATACGCATATATTATAGCGTATCACGTCTCCTTTTTCAATAGATGAAAAGAAAATTCCCATGGCAATTTGTAAATTTTTATGATGCTTCCGTTTGCTATGTTGTGCAAAAGGGCAATCCCCAATATGTGAGTTTTTCTTTCGTCCCGTATCGTTACATAAATTTAAACACCAGACAAACACCAAAGGCTTCGATTGGTGCTTACACTACCCGATAATACGGCAAGTTATGCCGCAATAATCGCCGTAAATCAACGGTTTTCGGGGTGTAGTGCTGTCTTGAAGTCTTTCTTTTCAAGGAACAGTTTTAAGAAGGTCATCGGCATGGAAACGACGGGGGTCGTGATCTCGGCATCAAGGCAATGGTGGCTCAAGATCAATACGAAGCCTGTCCGGGCGCACGCGCTGGATGGGGCGATCTTCCCCTGCATTGTCAGGATCAAGTACACAATCGACGGAACGGACTACGTAAAGCGGGAATGGATCGGCGGGGGGAAGCCCGTCCCGGCTGTCGGAAGCCGCGTCAGACTGTATTATGACGATGGAAAACCGTCGAAGGCGATTTAGCGGTATTGCCTTTATTCTCCGCTTTGCGGTTCGGCGATATTGTGATATAATGGAACTGCCATCAGCAGCAAAAGGAGTATGAACCATGAGCAGACCGATCATCAAGAAGGAACAGATATTCACGGATCGGCTGACCCTGCGCCCTTTTCGGAAGGAAGACGGCGCGCGCCTTGTGGAAATGATGCGGAACCCGGAGATCACGGCGACGTTCATGGTTCCCGATTATCCGGAAGAAGCGCAGTTCCATGCGCTTGCCGATAAACTGATCGATTTCAGCCAAGCGGAAGATACGGCGCATCTCGAGTACGGTATCTGCAGGGACGGATACCTGATCGGCTTTATCAACGATTGCGGGCATAACGATGATGCCATCGAGGTGGGATACGTCATTGATCCGGCCTATAAAGGGCAGGGCTATGCGACCGAAGCACTGAAAACGGTCATCTGTGAATTGCGCGAAATGGGATTCAAAAAAGTATTGGCCGGTTTCTTTGAGGGAAACATAGGCAGCTTCAAAGTGATGCGGAAATGCGGGATGCGCCTGAACGGACGCACGAACGAGGAAGAATACCGCGGGAGAACCCTGAAGTGTTATGAGTGCGAAATGATGCTTTAAGGTAATACCGCACAAATAGGGTAGTGCAGAGGTGGATGAATTTTGCGTA
>JAZLFG010000035.1:0-23340 GCA_045615685.1 Faecousia sp. | reverse complement strand
GGTCGCCATGTTCTACGACGCCTGCGAGGAGGCGTTAGCGCCCCAGGCGCTGGAAATCTACTTGCAGCCAGGCCAGCGTATTGCGCCCGGTGAGGAAAACCGCCATATGAACCTGGCACAGGCCATGTTCCGAACGCTGGGGGAAATCTATGACAATGTGCCCCCGGTGGAGATAAACGGCAGAAACGATGACCACTGCGTTCAGGCAATCGAATGGCTCCAGCAGGTGGCGGATTTACCTGTCACCGGAGAACTGGATCGCCGTACCTGGCGCTATCTCACCGGTCTTTACCGACTGGCCGTCTTTGATGGCGCAAAATAACACAGCAGGCGAAAGGAAGCAAGAAAGGTTTCCTTTCGCCTTTTTGATTTCCTTTGGGATGGGCTAAACAAACGCGGCCAAATATGCTATAATAAGAAAAAACGAAGGAGGGGAACGCTGTGCTGGAGCTTGTGTACAATCCCGACTGGCATGAATTGCGCCGCTATGCCCAGGAGCAGCTTGTGCGCAGTGCCCAGAGGGGCGAGGGCGGCCGGGTGCTGATTGTGCCGGAGCAGTATTCCTTTGAGACAGAGCGGGCCTTATGTGAAGCCGGCGGGCCAAAGATCAGCCGCTATGCGGAGGTATTGAGCTTTTCGCGCCTGGCAGAACGCGCCCTGGCCCAGTGCGGCGGCATTGCCCGACCGGTGATGGATCAGGGTGGCAGGCTCATGGCAATGGGAGCTGCCGTGGAGCAGGTGCGTCCCAAGCTGAAATTCTTTGCCAGAAGCGCCCAGCGCGCCGATTTTCTTTCGCAGCTTTGCACCATCGTGGATGAGCTCAAGTGTTACCGGGTGGACAGCCGCCAGCTTCAGCGCGCCTCGGAGCAATTGGAGGGCGCTTTGGCCGTGAAAACGCAGGAGCTGGCTCTGCTTCTGGAGGGCTATGAAGCTCTGTGCGCCCACGGGCTACAGGATCCCCGTGATCGACTGGAGCTGCTGTGCGGCCATATCGCAGAGCGGGGCTTCGGAGGCTCCCTTCGGCTCTATGTGGAGGGCTTTCTCGGCTTTACTGCTCTGGAATTAGAGATCATCGGCGCCTTCCTCTCCCGGGGAGCAGATGTAACCGTCTGCCTGTGCTGCGACGGGCTGTTTGATGGAGCCCAGGTATTTGCCGGCGTTCGGTCTGCGGCGAGCGCTCTGATGGGGAAGGCAGACGGCTGCGGCGCTATGGTACGCCAGATTGCGCTGCCGGGTCAGCTATCTCCCCTTCACGCGCTCTCGCTGTCCGCCTTTACGGGAAAACCGGCAGAAAATTCGGACGGGCTGCACCTGTATAAGTGCACCTCCCCCAAAGAGGAGGTGCGCACCATTTGCGCCGACATTTTGGCCCATGTGCGAGCGGGCGGCCGATACCGAGATATTGCCGTAGCCTGCGCCGACCAAACGGTGCTTCGCCCGCTTTTAGAGGCGGAATTTGCCCGATGTAAGATTCCGGCCTTCTTTGCCGGAAAGCTGCCCGCCCTGCGCACCCCGCTTCTCAGCGGCCTCATCCGTGCCCTGCGTGCGGCCTGCGGACAAATGGAGCAGGAGGATGTGCTCGCCTATCTGAAATCGGACGGCTCTCCCTTGCACCAGGAAGAATGCGACCTTTTGGAGAACTACGCCCTGCTGTGGGATATTTCCGGCGACCGCTGGGAAAGCGAATGGACCCTCTCCCCCCAAGGCTTTGCCCACGATATGGATGCGCAGGATTGCCAGCGCCTGCAAACACTAAATGGCCTGCGCCTTCGATGCATCGGCCCTTTGCAAAGGCTACGCCTTGCCCTGCATCGGGGCAGCACCGTGGGTAGCTACGTGCTGGCGGTCTATGATTTTTTGCAGGAAACAGATTTTTCCGGCGGTGTGGCCCGGCGACTGTCTCAACTGGAGAACTCTGGTGATCTACAGGCGCTACAAGTGACCCGGCAGCTTTACGAGCTCCTGCTTCACGCACTGGAGCAGCTATACGCCGTGCAATACGACGCAATCCAAAGCCCGGAGGAGTTTGTCCGGCTGATGGAAATTCTTCTCTCCCAGTATCAGGTGGGCTCGATCCCGGCGGTGCTGGACGCCGTCACAGTGGGAGAGCCTTCGGATTTGCAGCACCGCGCCACAGAAACGCTCTATCTGTGCGGCTGCCTGGATGGGAGCTTCCCCCAGGTGGCAACCGGAGGGAGCCTTCTCAATGAGCTGGACCGCACCGGCCTTCGTACGGTTGGTATTTCACTGGCTCCGGATGAAAATGAACAGATGGATCGGGCGATGGTGGGCGCCTACGCCCTGCTGTGCGCCCCGAAAACGCAGCTTTGCCTCAGCGTGGGCGGCGACCCGTGCGCCTATCTCTTTACGACCCTGGCAAAGCTATACCCCGAAGCGGTGAAAACCGCATCTGAGGCGCTTTCGCCGGACTTTGCCACCGCAAAAACATTCGGGCTTTGGCTTTCCCAGCAGGATAGTCAAATACCCGCACCCCCGGAGGTGGAGGCTTATGCTGCCTATCTTCGTCAGGCGGCGGCCTATCAATTTGGCAGCTTGACCCCTCAGAGTGTGCGGGGGCTCTATGGGACCGTTTTGCAGCTCTCAGCCTCCCGCATTGACCGCTATGCCGACTGCCGCTTTGCCTTCTTCCTCCACGACGGCCTGAAGACCCGGGAACGCAAGGCAGCAGCCTTTGATGCGCCAGTCTATGGCACCTTCGTCCACTATGTGCTGGAGCACACTTTCCGACAGGTGCAGGCAGAGGGCGGTGTCCACGCGGTGACAGACGAACGGCTGCAGACCATCGCAGAAGGCCATATGGAAGCCTTCTTACGCGAAAAGGTTGACCCGGTATTGCTGCGTTCCCAGCGTTTTTCCTATCTTCTACGGCGAAATTTTGCCGAAGTGGCACGGGTGGCATCGGTGCTCGGGGCGGAGCTTCGGGCAGGCCGCTTCATTCCGGCGGATTTTGAGCTAACCTTTGCCAAGGGCGGCGCCCTTCCACCGGTGGAAATTCACACAAATTCCGGCAACGCCCGAATCTCCGGTGCAGTGGATCGGGTGGACCTGCTGGATTTGGACGGCCGCACCTACTTCCGGGTGGTGGACTATAAGACCGGCCGCAAGGACTTCGACTACACTGACCTGACAGAGCGCCGGGGACTGCAAATGCTCATCTATATGTTCGCCCTCCAGCAAAACGGTGCGCGGTATTATGGGAAACCGATCCACCCGGCGGGTGTGCTCTATGTCCCGGCCCGCGACCCGCTGCAATTTTTCTCCCAACGTCCCGCACAGGACGAAGAAGGCCTGAAAAACCATCGCCGCACCGGGCTGCTTCTCAACGATGCCGCACTTTTGCAGGCCATGGAGCCCAGCGGCGAGCAGTCGCCCCAGCTTCTTCCCTACAGGCTGGCAAAGGACGGCCCCAGCGGTGACCTGATGGATTTAGAGCAGCTATCTCAATTGAGACGTTATGTAAACCGCGAACTGGCCGCCCTGTCCGATGAAATCTTTGGCGGCAGCGTTCAGCCCAATCCCTATATCCGAGGCGCAGGCGGCTCATGCAGCTATTGCCCCTATGGCAGCGTGTGCCATCTTGATCTGTGCGGGAGCGAAATGCGCGTGTTAAAGACCACTGGGGCAAAGGAATTCTGGGCGCGTCTGGCGCAGAAGGAGGCGCAACATGGCTGAGTTAACCCTGACCCCCCAGCAACAGCTGGCGGTGGACAATGCGGGTGGTGCGCTGCTGGTCAGTGCAGCCGCGGGCAGCGGCAAAACCAAGGTCTTGGTAGATCGGGTGATGCGGCGTGTCTGCGACCCTGTGGATCCGAAGGATATTCCCTCCTTTCTGATCATTACGTATACGAAGGCCGCTGCCGCAGAGCTGCGGGGCAAGCTGGCTGCCGCGATTGGTGCGCGTTTGGCGCAACAGCCGGAAAATCGCCATTTGCAGCGGCAGCTCAGCCGCATTTACCTGGCGCAGATTTCCACTGTACACGCCTTCTGCGCAAAAATTTTGCGGGATTATGCCCATACGCTGGGGCTGTATCCCGATTTCCGGGTGGTAGAAGAGCAGGACAGCGCCCTGTGGCAGCAGCAGGCCCTGGAGGAGACCTTGGATTGGGCCTATGCCAAATTGGACGAGCTGCCGGACTGCCAGGCGTTTCTGGATCGTCTGGGCGCAGGACGGGATGACCGAACGGCCGCAGCCATTTTAATGCAGGCCTATCGCAGTGTGCAGTGCCACCCCGACCCGGAGGGCTGGATCGAAGAATGCCTGAGGCAACTGGAGCCAAACGATCAGACCGATATGGCCGCAACGACCTGGGGAAAGCTTCTGGTAGAGGATTTTTACCGCCTTCTGGATGAAGAGATTGCAGCTATGGAGCGAGGCCTCACCCAGCTCTCAGAACATGCACAGGTAGAGGCTGCCTACGGGCCTGTTTATCGGGAGAATCTTGCCCAGCTTCGACATCTTCGGGCTGCATCCGGCTGGGATGCGCTGTATGCGCGGAAAATCTCAGACTTTGGCCGCCTTAAAGCGGTGCGAGGACTGGACAAGGAGGAGCTGGAGCACTTCAAGCGGCCAAGAAAACACTGCATCGACCGGGTTCGAAAGGCACAGAGCGTCTTCTCCATGAAATCCTCAGAAGCGCTGGGAGAGCTTTGGCAGAGTGCACCGGTCATTCGGGGAATGTTTGCCCTCCTGCGGGAATTTACGGCTCGCTATCAAGCCCTCAAGCAGCGCCACCGTGCGCTGGATTTTTCCGATCTGGAGCATGAGGCGCTACGGCTGCTACGGCACCCGGGTAGCGGCGCACCTACTGCGGCAGCCCGGGAGATCGGCTGCCGGTTCTGCGAGATTATGGTGGATGAGTACCAGGACAGCAACGAGGTGCAGGACTGCATTTTCAAAGCGGTATCCCGGGAAGGGCAAAACCTTTTCCTGGTGGGCGATGTGAAGCAGTCGATCTATCGGTTCCGTCTGGCAGATCCCGGCATTTTCCTCAAAAAATATCACGCGTTCCGTGATGCTGCCGATGCCGTGCAGGGAGAACCCCGCCGGGTGGTGCTATCAAGAAATTTCCGTTCCAGAGCGCAGATTCTCTCGGCAGTCAATGATATTTTCCGCCTGACCATGACGCCCCAGGTGGGTGGCCTTCGGTACGGGGAAGCAGAGGCGCTCTACCCCGGAGCGACCTACCCTCCGACGGAGGAGCCCTGCGTGGAGCTCCACTGCCTCGATTCCGCCGAAAAGGAGGATGGCGTTTCTACGCGGATGCTGGAAGCTCGGCTTGTGGCAAGGCGGACTGCTGAGCTGCTGGCCAGTCGCACCACAGTGACCGGTTCGGCAGGCCCCCGTCCCATAGAGCCTTCGGATATCGTCATTTTGCTCCGCTCTCACCGCTCCCAGGCGCAGGATTATCTGTGTGCCCTGCGCAATCAGGGCATTCCGGCGGTCAGCGATCAGAGCGACAACATTTTAGAAACCACCGAGGTAGCACTGCTGCTGTCTTACTTGCAGGTGCTGGACAATCCTCATCAGGACATTCCCCTTGTGGGCGTGCTTTTGAGCCCGGTTTTTGGCTTCAGCGCCCAGGATTTGGCACAGGTGCGGGTCAATTGCCCCACAGGAGATTTCTATGACGCCTTGCTTGCCTATTCTGAGGAAAGCAGCACCTTTATTCCCTTCCTCCGGCAGTTGGCCGAGTTGCGGCAGGCGGCAAGGCAGGAGCCGGTGGTGGCCCTCGTGCGCCGGGTGTGGGAGGAAACAAGCCTGCGGGATGTGTGCAGCGCGATGGAGGACGGCGCCCGGCGGCTGGCGCATCTGGAGACGATCTACCTATTGGCCGCAGCCTTTGACCCGGAGGGGCCGGGACGGCTGCATGACTTCTTGCTGAAAATGGAGCAACAGCGTGAGCGGGGGATTTCTGCAAATCTGGGGCAACCGGCAGGTGCTGTGCGCATCATGTCCATCCACAAATCTAAGGGGCTGGAATTCCCGGTGGTGATTGTGGCGGGACTTTCCACGAGATTCAATCCTGCTGACGAGCGCCAAGCCGTGCAGATTCACCCGGAATTGGGCGCTGGCTGCGATGTGGTAGACTTGAACCGGCGGATTCAGTACCCTTCCCTTGCCAAGCAGGCAATTTTGACACGGCTGCGGCAGGAGCAAATCTCGGAAGAGCTGCGCGTGCTGTATGTGGCGCTCACAAGGCCAAAGGAGCGTCTGATCCTGACCTACGCCTCTGCCCATTTGCGCAGTGCTCTCCGCGACCTTGCCGAGCAGCTCACCCCAGGTGGGCCAATCAGCCTGAGCCGCGCCGCCGGATGCCTGGGACATTGGGTGCTCATGGCTGCCCTGGGGCGGGCGGAAGCAGGGGAGCTCTTCGCGCTCGGCGGCAGACCTGAAGCAATTCGGCGAAGCGATGACTCCTGGCGCATTCGGCTTTGGACGCCAGAGGAGCTGCCGGAGGTGTCCTTCCGTCAGGCACCCGCTCTACAGGAAACTATACCGGTATCCCCAGAGGCACTGGAGGCGGCAATTTCATTCCGGTATCCTCATGCGCAGGCCGTTTCCGCGCCGGCAAAGCTGACCGCCACCCAGCTCAAAGGACGTTTTCTGGACGCCGAGAGCGCCGACGGTGCGCCGGAAGGGCGGAAACAAACGCTGCGGCAGCCCTTGTTTTTGCGGGGAAAGCGGCCTCTGAGCCGGAGTGAGCAGGGCACGGCGATGCATTTGGCCATGCAGTACATCCGCTATGAAGCGTGCTTAAAGGAACAGGATGTGGCACAGGAGCTGCACCGACTGGTGGCGGAGGGCTTCTTACTGGAAGAACAGGCCGCCTGTGTGGAACCTGGGAAAATCCTCACACTTTTCCGCTCTGCATTGGGTCAGCGCATTTTGAATGCGCCCGAGGTGGTGCGGGAGTTCAAATTTTCCCTCCTGACGGATGCGAGCGACTATTTCCCTGCGCTGGCGGGCGAAAAAATCATGCTCCAGGGTGTGACGGACTGCTGTTTGCTGGAAAACGACGGCCTGGTGGTCATCGACTTTAAAACCGATCGCCTGGAAAAAGGCAACGAGGCCGCGAAAGCAGAAACCTATCGCGGCCAGTTGGAGGCATACAGCAGCGCATTGTCAAAAATATTTGAACGCCCAATCAAGGAGAAGATACTCTACTTCTTCGCCACTGACACAGCCTTTCATCTATAAAATATGCCCGGGAAGCAGCCAAAAGCCGCCTCCCGGGCGCGTTTTCTTTCATATTCAAGATCATCTATGGCTTTAAATGGTCGAGCACGAGGCGGAAGCAGCCGTAGATCCCGGCGTCGTTGCCGAGCTGGGCGAGGGCAAAGCGCGTGTCGCGGCAGGCGTGGAACATATATTGGGGGAAGTAGCGGGCAATGCCGTCGAGAAGCACCTGCCCAGCCTTGGAGACACCGCCGCCGATGACCACCAGCTCCGGATCGCACACGCAGCACACGTCCGCCAAAAATTCGCCCAGGCAGTCATAGACGAACTCTAAAATTTCCCTGGCAAGGAGATCGCCATTTCCCGCATGGTCGAAGACATCCTTGCAGGTGAGATTCTCAATCTCCCGCAGACTGGAGGGCTGCTGAGACTGAGCCAGGTACCGTCTGGCGGTGCGGACAATGCCGGTGGCGCTGGCATATTGCTCGGCGCAGCCGTATTTCCCACAGCCGCACTGCTCGGTCTCATGCTTATTTAAAACCAGGTGGCCGATTTCTCCACCTACGCCGTGCGCCCCACCGAGAATTTTGCCGTCGATGATGATGCCGCCGCCAATGCCGGTGCCCAAGGTGGCCATGACAATGCTGTGGCAGCCAGCGCCGCCGCCTCGCCAATATTCACCCAAGGCAGCCACATTGGCGTCGTTCCCAGCCTTGACCGGCAGGCCGGTCAACTCGGACAGAGCCGCATGAAGGTTGAACACACCCCAGCCCAGGTTGACGCAGCGGTTCACAAGGCCGTCGTCCGCTACAGGGCCGGGCACGCCGATCCCAATGCCCAGCACCTGCGACTTTTCCACGCCATATCGAGCAAGACACTTCTCTATGGCCGACGCGATATCGGGCAGGATCCTCTCGCCGCCGCCCTCGGTGCGGGTGGGAATCTCCCACTTTTCCAGCAGGCTGCCTGCCTCGTCAAAAAATCCAAGCTTGACGCTGGTACCGCCAACGTCCACGCCAAATCCGTATTGCATAGCTTTCACCTGAACCTTCTTCACATTTTACTGCATTTTTATTATTATAATGGATCGTTCAAAGAAAAGCTACTTTTTTCACAAAAGTGTTATTGAGTTTTTTGCAAATTTGCGGTAACATAGAGATAGCAGAACATCAAAAGATTTTTTGACACGCGGGAAGTTCCGCTTGAAAGGATAACAATTATGATCGAGCTTGATATGTCAAATGTATGGGGGGAGCTGTCACTGTCTCAGCTTCTGGAGACAGAGCAGGAGGTATTCCATGCGCACCAGCTTCTGGCCGAGGGGAAGGGGCCCGGCAATGATTTTATCGGCTGGCTGGAGCTTCCGGTCATGCAGGACACGCCGGAGATGGTGCGCATCAAGCAGGCGGCTCAGCGCATCCGGCAGACCTCCGATGTGCTGGTGGTCATCGGCATCGGTGGTAGCTATCTTGGCCCCCGTTCTGCCATCGAGCTGCTCCGGGGTCAGAACCACAACCTCAAAAACGACGATCCCCAGATTTTCTTCGCGGGCAACAATCTATCCACCCGAGCCTGGCAGGAGCTGTGCGAGCTATTAGAGGGCAAGGACTTTTCCATTAATATCATTTCCAAGTCCGGCACCACCACCGAGCCTGCCATTGCCACCCGCGCCCTGCGCTGGATGCTTGAGCGGAAGTACGGCACCGAGAAGGCCCGCAAGCGCACCTATGTAACCACCGACCCCGAAAACGGCGCCCTGCGGCAGATGGCCCGAGAGGAAAAATGGGAAACCTTCGTGATCCCGCCGGACGTAGGCGGCCGCTACAGCGTGCTGACGGCGGTGGGCCTGCTGCCCATGGCGGTGGCCGGGATCGACATTACTGCCCTGATGCAGGGTGCGGCCCAGGCCAGGCAGGCGCTGGACATTCGCTCGTTTGAAAATCCCGCCTGGCAGTACGCAGCGATTCGCAATCTTCTCTACCGCGGCGGCAAGGCATTGGAGCTCCTGTGCTGCTACGAGCCGGATGCCAGGATGCTGGGTGGCTGGTGGCAGCAGCTCTTCGGCGAATCTGAGGGCAAAGAAGGCAAGGGTTTGTTCCCGGTCACGGCGGAATTCACCGCAGATCTCCATTCTCTTGGCCAGATGATCCAGCAGGGACAGCGAAACCTGTTCGAGACGGTCATACGGTTTGCACCGCCACAAAAAAAGACCACCATCGAGCTGGACTGGAAGGATCTCGACGGGCTCAACTACCTGGAAGGAAAAACGCTGGACTTTGTGGAGGAGCAAGCCTTCCTGGGCACCCTCAGCGCCCATGTGGACGGCGGTGTACCGGTGATTCCTATCAGCTTCGGCCCAATCTGTGAGGACACGCTTGGAGCGCTGTTCTATTTCTTTGAGCTGTCCTGCGGGATCTCTGCCTATATGCTGGGCGTGAACCCCTTTAATCAGCCCGGCGTGGAGTTTTATAAACGCAACATGTTCCAGCTTTTGGGAAAACCTGGCAGCAATTAAATGATAAAACACTTGCATCCTCGGCAAATGCCTGATAAAATGATGTGAGATGATTTTAAAAGGAGGAATTCTCTATGGTTAAGGTCATCGTGGGCCAGAAAGGTTCCGGCAAGACCAAGGAACTGATCGAGTCCATTCAGCTTGCGGTGGAAAAGGAAAACGGCTGCATTGTCTGTATCGAAAAGGGCAACAGCCTGCGCTATGATATCAGCTACCAGGTTCGCCTGGTGGACGCAAAGGAGTACCACATCAAAACCTTCGATCAGTTGACCGGCTTTATCAGCGGTCTGCACGCGGGGAATTTTGATATCACCCACATTTTTATTGACAGCCTGTACAAGCTCTTGGGCGAGGATCGTGCCCTGGCTGTCGGCTTCTGTCAGTGGTGTGAGGCCTTCGGTGCGCACAACCACATGGATTTTACCATCGCAATCTCCGATGACCCCGAAAGCGCAGATGCGGCGCTTGGCAAATATTTTTGATACATTCGTGTCGCCCCGACGCTATGCGCGCTGGGGCGGCTGTCTGAGGAAAGAAAGATGGGCTATGGACGACTGCCAGAGCAAATTGAGGCCTTCTCCCCCTGGGATGCCCAGGAGCAGACGGATCGCGCCCTCATGCTCCGGCAAATGGCACGGTATGACGACCTGCTGTATCGGGACAATTCCGTGATGCACTTCACCGCCTCCGCCTGGGTCATGACACCTGCGCGGGATCGGGTCTTGATGGTTTACCATAATATTTACCGTTCCTGGTCCTGGCCGGGCGGACACGCCGACGGTGAAGCGGATTTGCTGGCAGTTGCGCAGCGAGAGGTGACAGAGGAAACCGGCCTGACCCGGCTTACCCCGCTGCTTCCGGGCATTTTCTCCCTGGAAATCATTGGCGTCAACGGCCATATGAAGCGGGGCGCCCATGTCAGCACCCACCTGCACCTGAATCTGACGTACCTTCTGGAGGCCGATCCCCTGGAGCCGCTGCGGAAAAAACCGGACGAGAACCGTGCGGTGGCCTGGCTCCACAGGGAAGAGGTCGTCGAGCGCTCGACCGAACCGGATATGCGAGTGTTTTACCGAAAAGCGCTGGAAAAACTTTCCACCACTCCGTTTGGCTGATCAGGAGGACGCGTATATGCTGCTATTCTATATTTTTCTTATTGTAAGCATCCTTGGCGCAGTGCTTTGGGCGTCGCAGCTCGCCGCTGGGGCCATGATGGCGGTATGGGGGCTTTTGCTGGGCTTCGGTATCTTTTTGAGCCTGATTGTGCTGTTTTTGGCAGCGTTTTATCTCTCTACGCTGTTTGTGGATTTATCTCGGGAGCAGAAAAAGCGCAGTGGCTATTTTTCCTTTCTCATCGACCAGTTCCTTTACATGGCGGTGCTGTTTGCCGGCGTCCGTATTCATGCCAAGGGGCTGGAGCAGGTGCCCAGAACCCAGCCCTTTCTGCTGGTGAGCAACCACATCTGCGACTTTGACCCTGTGATCTTCTTGCGGTGTATGCCCTGGGCAAAGCTGGGGTTTATCTCCAAGAAGGAGAATTACACCATGTTTATGGTCAATAAAGTCATGCACAGCCTGCACTGTCTGCCCATTGATCGAGAAAATGATCGGGAGGCCCTGAAAACCATCGTCAAAACCGCCCAGATTTTGCGCACCGGCGACCATAGCATGGCGGTCTTTCCCGAAGGCTACGAGAGCAAGACCGGGGAGCTGCTCCCCTTCCGCAACGGGGTGTTCAAAATTGCCCAGCGGGCGGAGGTACCCATTGTGGTGGCAGTCCTGCGAGGCAGCGACCAAATTCCGAAAAATATATTCCGGCGACGCACCGATGTGGAGATGGAAATTCTCGGCGTTGTGCCGGTAGAGGAGCTTTCTGGCATCCTGACCCGGGATGTGGGCAACCGCATCCACGAAATGATGGAAATTGCACTAAGACAGGAGGAAACATCATGACAACATTCGGTATGATTGGCACCGGCCAGATGGGCGGCGCTCTGGCGAAAGCGTTATGCGCCAAGGTAGGGGGCGGTCAGGTCTTCCTTTCCGACTGCGCGCTGGAGAAGGCGCAGGCTTTAGCCGCAAGGCTGGGCGCTGTTGCCACAGACAATGCGACTGCCGCCGGCTGCACCTATGTGGTGCTGGCAGTCAAGCCGCAGCATATGGAGGCACTGCTTGCCTCCCTTCGCCCGATACTCGAAGCCCGGCAGGATCGGTTCGTGCTGGTGTCCATAGCGGCAGGTCTGGAGATTGCGACGCTACAGCAAATGGCGGGCGCACCCTATCCGCTGCTCCGGATTATGCCCAATACGCCGGTAAGCATTGGCGCAGGCATGTGCCTGTACGCAAAAAGCCCGGAGCTGACGCAGGCCGAGGCAGAGGAATTTTTATCCGCCTGCAGCTGTGCCGGAAGCTTTGACGAGATTTCCGAATCCCTGATGAATGTGGGCACCTCTCTGACAAGCTGTAGTCCGGCCTTTGTGAGCATGTTCCTGGAAGCCATGGCCGATGGCGGCGTTGCCTGCGGACTGCCGCGGGCCAAGGCGCTGGAATACGCGGCCCGAGCCATTGCCGGGACAGCGCAGCTCTATCTTGCGGAGCGCAAGCACCCCGGCGAGATGAAGGACGCAGTCTGCAGTCCCGGCGGGAGCACCATCGCGGGTGTCCGGGCCTTAGAGCAGGCGGGCTTCCGGGCTGCTGTCATGGACGCGGTAGAAGCAACCTGTAATAAAGGCCGTGCGCTTGGCCAGATTGGCTCCACAAAATAAAAGATAAATACATACGCCCGAATTTTGCGGGCAGGACGGAGAAGCATATGAGAAACCCGGCACTGGTCATTATGGCCGCTGGTATGGGCAGCCGATTTGGCGGCCCCAAGCAAATTGTCCCGGTGGATGAAATGGGACAGATTATCATTGACTATTCCCTGTATGACGCATGGCAGGCAGGGTTTCGCAAGGCGGTTTTTGTGATAAAGAAGGAAATGGAGGCAGATTTTCGGGTGCGGATTGGCGATAAGCTGGCGGAATTTTTTGACGTGCGCTATGTCTATCAGACGCTGGAGCAGCTTCCCGAGGGCTATCGCCCGCCGGAGGGCCGGTGCAAGCCCTGGGGTACCGGTCATGCAGTGGCCTGCGCGGCGGCCCAAGTGGATGAGCCCTTTGCGGTCATCAATGCCGATGACTACTATGGCTGCAGCGCCTTTGAGGAAATCTACCAGTTCCTGGCCCAGGATCGCCCGGAGAGCGAGCACGCCATGGTGGGCTATCAGCTTCGAAATACGGTGACGCCCCACGGTCATGTTGCCCGGGGGATCTGCCAGATTGAAAATGGCTATCTGACCGGCGTGGTAGAGCGTACCCACATCGAACAGCGAGGGATGGACGCCGCCTATACAGAAGATGGGACACATTTCTTCCCCCTGTCCGGCGATACCATTGTCTCTATGAATCTTTGGGGCTTCAGTCCGAAGATCCTGCGGGAGCTCTGGGCCCGGTTCCCGGCCTTCCTGGATGAAGCACTGGAAAAGAACCCGGAAAAGGCCGAGTATTTTCTCCCGGCGGTGGCCAACGCCCAGATTCAGGAGGGCATCGGCACCATCCGGGTGCTGTCTACCGACGCAGTCTGGCACGGCGTCACCTACCACGAAGACCTGGCCCAGGTACAAAATGCCATCGCCCAGCTCCGAAAAGAGGGCAAATACCCCGAGCGTTTCTGGATAAAGGAATCATAACTATCAGATAAGGAGATTGGAAGTTTGCATACGGATTCAGCCGTTAAGGCTTCGGGGAAAACGCGTAAAAAGCGTCTATGGCTTGTGTTACCGGCAGCCATTGCCGTGGTTTGCGCTGTATTTTTGATCTATGTAGGACAGTATTACCATGCAGAAGAGATTGCGGTAGAGACGATGTACAGCTCGGAAGCGATTGAAGCTGTTTCTCTTTCAGACGGCGTGACCGCTTTTGTGCCGGAGCAGCCGGAGGTCGGTCTTATATTCTATCCGGGTGGAAAGGTGGATGAAGCGGCCTACGCCCCGCTCATGCGCGCCTGCGCAGAGCAGGGCGTGCTATGCGTGCTTGTAAAGATGCCCTTTCATCTTGCTGTGCTGGATCAAAACGCAGCAGATGGCATTGCCGAAGAATTTCCAGCCATCACAAGCTGGTATATTGCAGGCCATTCCCTGGGCGGCGCGATGGCCGCAAGCTATGCATCAAAGCACACAGACACACTGGCAGGCGTGATTCTGCTTGCAGCCTATTCCATGGCGGATCTCTCAGAGGCGCCTCTGCGCGTACTGTCCATCTACGGAACAGATGACGGCGTGATGGATCGGGAAAAATACGCACAGTGCGCAGCGAATCTCCCAAAGGACACCCAGGAAATCGTCATAGACGGCGCCAACCATGCAGGCTTTGGCCGCTATGGCGCCCAGAAGGGCGATGGAATTGCCACCATTACCGCTGAAGCGCAAATCTCCGCAACCGTACGTGCCATCCGTGAATTTCTTCTCGCAGCGGAATAAGCGTTCGCTGCGGAGGACTTTTGCACAGTCTTTATACATTTTGAACGAATTTTGCGGGTTTAATTTTACATCTGTGGGTAAATTAACAAATTATTTACGTTTTATTCACGAAGTTTCATTGACTGGTAGCCGTCGGATGCGCTACAATAGGCTTGCGAAGGGGAAGCCCCGGCGCGATCGCTTGTATGCAGCGTTTTCGTCAGCTTTCACAACATATTGGTGTGCGATCCGTCAATTTGTGGGTTTCCTCATGCCGACGCAAAATACTTGGTTTCGCCCACCGGCTGCGGTACAATGGGCAGTGCCGCACTCCGCCAAGGGGGCGCAGAAAGGAGTCACACATAACATGACAGATTGCTACAGCCTTTGGGTCGATCTGCCGAATAAACTGATATCACCGATAGAGGTATCCGGTTTTTCAAAATTTGTTTACGAATCACAGGAGGCGTTGGAGCGAGTCAAGAAGCTGCTATTTGCCGATGGCTATCGCCTGTGTGCTGCATAGATGAACAATAACCTGCCGCAAAATGCGGCAGGCTTTTTTTCATTCTCCCCGGAGGGCGCGGCAATAGGCGGCAGGATCAGCCGACTTAAAATAGCAGCTACCGGATACCAGTACATTGGCCCCGTTCTCCCTGCAAATGCGGGCGGTATCGACGTTGATGCCACCATCTACCTCCAATTCGCAGGTGGGATGATACGCTGCAATATAGCCTGATACTGCCCTGAGCTTGGGCATCATCTCCTGCCGGAAGCTCTGGCCGCCAAAGCCCGGCTCTACCGTCATCACCAGGATCAGCGAGCACAGGGGCAGGAACGGCAGCACCGCCTCTGCAGGCGTATCGGGCTTCAAGCTGATGGCGGGCCGAACCCCAAGCGCCTGAATCCTTCGGAGGGCGGCTAAGATATTTTCCTGCGTATCTGCTTCTACATGGACGGTGAGAATGTCCGCCCCGGCCTGACAGAACCGCTCCACATAGCGAATCGGCCGCTCAATCATCAGATGGACGTCCATGGTCAGCGCGGTGGCGGGGCGAATGGCCTTAATCACCGGAAGTCCCACAGAGATATTGGGAACAAACAGCCCGTCCATAACGTCTATATGTACGTAATCGGCGCCGTTCATCGCCAGATTTTGGATATCCCGTCCCAAATTTAAAAAATCAGAAGACAGAATAGAAGGCGCTACCTTTGCCATGAGATTACCTCCGCTTTTTTGCAGAAATTATGATACATATCATGTAAACTCTATTATATCGCCAGAGGGGTAAAAATGTCAACGCCGACCTTGACTTGACTTTGAAACAGGCATAAAATAGAAACAGAAAAAATGATAGGAGCCTTTGTGATGGAAATGGAAAAAATTCCCCAGCTCACCTTGACGCCGGAGCTTGACGCCCAGCCGGTTGTAGAAGTCGCATCTGAGCTGTCCCTGGCCACAACCCAAAGCGCAGCGGACAACCGTCCCGAATCCGGGCCGGAGCTGTCGCAGCTTTCCGAGGAAGAGCAGAAAGTGGTCATGGAATTCTCGGACAAGATTGATATCACCGACTCCGGGCAAGTACTCCAGTTTGGTGCGGCAGCACAGAAGAATATCGCCGATTTCTCCGGCACAGCCCTCCACAATGTCCGCACCAAGGATATGGGAGAGGTAGGCCAAATGCTCTCCGGCCTGGTGCTGGAGCTCAAGGGCTTCGATGCAGACACGGAGCGGAAGGGGCTGCGCGGTCTTCTCCGCAAGACAGGCGTCAGCGTGGAGCAGATGACGGTGAAGTACGACAAGGCGGAGGCCAACGTGGATAAAATCTCCCGCCAGCTCCAGCAGCACCAGATCACTCTGCTCAAGGACATTGCCGTCCTCGACCAGATGTATGACAAAAATCTCGACTACTATAAACAGCTTACCATGTATATCCTGGCTGGCCAGCGGGCCCTGCAGCAGGCAAGGGAGGTCACACTTCCAAAATTGCGCAAGGACGCCGCCCTCTCCGGCCTTGCCAACGATGCCCAGCGGGCCAATGACTACGCCAATATGTGCGAACGCTTTGAGAAAAAGCTCCACGATCTGGAGCTGACTCGGGTCATTTGCCTGCAAATGGCCCCCCAGATTCGCATGATCCAGAACAACGACACCCTGATGACCGAGAAAATTCAGACCTCTCTCGTCAGCACCATTCCCCTCTGGAAAAGCCAGATGGTGCTGGCATTGGGCATCGACGACTCCCAGCGGGCCTTGCAGGCGCAGCGGCAGGTCACAGACATGACCAATGCGCTTCTCCGAAAAAATGCGGAAATGCTCAAGTCCGCCACAGTGGAGACGGCCAAGGAATCCGAACGGGGCGTGGTGGACATTGAAACCCTGCAGCACACCAACGCGCAGCTCATCTCCACCCTCGACGAGGTGCTCCAGATTCAATCTGAGGGCGCGCAAAAACGCGCCGCCGCTGAAGTAGAGCTGCGCCGCATTGAAGGCGAGCTCAAGCAGAAGCTCCTGCAAGCAAGAGGCTGACGCAAACAGGCTGAAAGAGAAGCTTTCGCTCCCTTTCAGCCTGTTTTTTATGTTGTCAGTTCTTTTTCTCCACGGCGAACCAGAGCTCCCAGTAGTAATCCGGATCCTGAGTCTTGGCCGAGGGGTAGGCCTCGATCTCTACGCCGCAGGGCTGATATTCGCTGGCCGGGAAGAATTCCTCGAAGATGTACTTATACACCCGCCCAAATGCCTCCGGCATTTTTCCTTCACAAGGGAATACCACATAGGTAGCGGCAGGCAGGGTCACTACTTCCAAGTCTTCATCCGTGACCGGCGCACCGTTGTAGTGGCAGCCAATGCCGTAGGGGAAGTCCTCCTCACCGGGCACATAGTCCAGGCCAATGCCGATGATAGAATCCTGAAAGATATTCTCCGCATGGACATAGCGCACAATCCGCGACACGGTGCCGTCCGCCATGCACTCGCCCCAGAACCCCGCGATCTCCTGGGCATTGATCTCTTTGTTCTTGGTGAACCGTTTCCTCTTGACGATGATGTCAAAGGCGTCCTTTTTCTCAAATCTGTAGTTCATTTTTGTCCCTCCGCTAATCGTTAATTTTACGGAAAGCCTGGAAAAGGACTGGACCGTTGCACCGTTCTTCGCCTGCATCGGTGTGACTCCGTGGAATCGGGTGAAGGCCCGGGAAAAACTCTCCGGCGAATCATAGCCGTATTTCAAAGCCACGTCGATCACCTTCGCACCCCGGGCGCTGAGCTCCACGGCAGCCAGCGAAAGTCGCCGGGCGCGAATATATTCCCCCACCGTGCAGCCGCATATGACGGAGAACACCCGCTGGAAATGAAAGCTGGAGGAATAGGCGCTTTTTGCAATCGCCTCATAATCGACGGGCTCCAAAAGATGCGCCTCCATGTAGTCCAGCGCCCGGCTGATGCCTGTGATCCAAGTCATGTCGTTTCTCCCCTTCCGTATGGGGTAATTATAGCGGAAGTATCCATCATTTTCCTGATTCTGCGTGCGAAGCGGTGTCAGACTTCCTATTTGCCACAATAAATTTCAATGGCCTGATGCACAAAGTCCGCCGTACCGTCGCCGCCGACCTTGTCGATATTTTCCCGAAACGCGCCGTCTTCCACATACAGCCTCCCAAGGCCTTGCAGAACCTCCTCCGAGCAGGTATAGTAGTGCGCCGTGATAAAATCCTGCAATTTCTTCACCTGCCGCTGGGCCTGCTCTCCCGCTGGCGGCTCCTGGGCGATTTCGCCAAACTCCGCGAAAATAGACATCATCTGCGCACCCAATTCGTCGGTCTTTTCCCTTGTCCGACCTCTGGATTTTTCCTCAAATTCCCGGTATTCCGGCGTTTTGCCGTACATCGCCTTCGCCTCAGCGGCGTAGGCATCCATCTCGCCCGTATCAAAGGCGGTAAAATTCATTGTGCATTCCCCCATCGTTTTTATTTCACGGGCAAGGGCAATCAGCCGCTCCAAACGGGCCTTCTTGAGCGTAAGCAGGGTAATCTGCTGCTCCAAAGCCCTGGCGCGGTCAAAATCCGGACTTTCCAGGATCGCCTTGATTTCCTTCAGCGGAAACTCCAGCTCCCGGAACAATAAAATCTGCTGCAATCGCTCCAGCGCCGCATCGTCATACAGCCGGTAGCTTGCCTCGGTCACCGCCGTCGGCGTCAGAAGACCGATCGCGTCATAGTGGTGCAGCGTGCGCACACTGACACCCGTTAGCTTGCTCACTTCTTTTACTGTCCGCATCGCTGTCCCTCCCCGTGTGCACCCAGTATAAACCATGACGCTGCGTTAGAGTCAAGCGGTTTTTTGCAGATTTTATCAGTCAATCTGCATTTTCGACATGGTGCACATCCCCAGCAGGGTCTCATAGGAATTCATGCTTTCCGGCACGCGAATGGAGATCACGGTTCCATCCTTCGTGAAGAGGATCGTACGATCGGACTCGGAATAAGCATAGCCCATCTCATTGGGTTCGATCCCGAGCGGACCGCAAACCGACGCCAGGGTCGCCTCGCTGTTACGGTACGTTGTCACGGTGATGCCGGTATCCTCGGTAAACGTCTCGCCAATTGGGTTGAACGTATAAATCACACACTCCGGCACCACCTCGACCTGATGCAGCGCATAGCCATCATAGGCGCCGGCCGGCATAATGAGGACAGAGAGCTCCGCAATATGGTTCACCTCTGCCCTATGCTCCTGCAAGTCCCTGTTACGCACCTCCCAGATGTACGCGAGTAAATCGTCCACAGTGGAAAAAACACAGGCGTCTTCCTCTGCTTCCACCAATATGTCTTCATTCTGCGCCGCATCGTCTTCCAGCGGCTCCGAGGCGGGCACGGTTTTGTTGCAGCCAGCAATCCACAGGCAAAGCGCCGCTACAATGACCCCAATCAGAACAATTCTTTTCATCTTATGACCTCCCTAGACTCTATCATTTTTTCATAATCTAAATATCACACATTCCTCTCAAAGTCAAGCATTTCGCAAGCATCGCACAAGCGAGGATTCCCAGGCAAGATCCAAACAGCCGATTGGTGCTATCCTCTTCTTGCAATTGATTGGGATTATTGGAGTTGGTCAATTAGCTGCTCCAAAAGATCAAGCTGCGCCAGACTTTAACCGCATAGCTTGTCCATGAGGTGCGCAAGCTGCTTCGGATTCGCCACATTCTCATTAAAAAAGTCCATCGGCGTCACGTCCAGATATTCGCAAATGTAAAAAAACACCTGCATCTAGAACAGGAAAAAGTCCGCTCTTTCCTGAATCAGAGAAATTAGAATTTGTACCTCCATCTAAAGTTGTACCTAAAAAAAGCTTAACGCACAAAAAATTGGCGAACAGGACGATAGGACAGCGGATTTGGCAAGAAGGATCGGAATCGCTATTGAGGAATGGAAGCAAAAATACCAGCTTGAAAATTCGCCCTCCAAAATTCTGTTAGATAATGCAATAAACATAATCAGAATAATGGAAGAAACATTATAGCCAGAGAAATATGGAAAAAATAATACCTGCTACGATTTTTCCAGTTGAAGTAATATATTTAAGTTTGATTCTTCGTATAAGTTAAATTCATCCCTTGCCTGCTGCATATCGATTTCAGCTTCGAAACCCAAATTGAGATAATGCGTTTTATAAGGTTCTATTTCAAAAGAAAACCGATGCCTTGCATATAGCTCATTGATTGCGTATCGAAGTAGTTCTGCGCAGTAAGGAGAGGTGGAAACGGCTGCAATTTCATCCTTTGTAAGATAAGCCATATCACTATTTGGAAAAACAAGTCCTGTTTCGAGGAATCTATCATATAATACTTCTCCATCCATGATGGGTAATATCGCCTGATCATTTCCATGCGGATAATCTTCTTCGATCGTATGAATAGGAGTACCAGAACTGTTTGTCAAAGCAACTCCACCAATGATAAGTGCAGCAAGAAAAACACAAATCAGCAAAAAAGGAGTCAGTCCCATAGATTTTTTACCAAAATGAACTGTACTATTTCCTCCTGTACGATTTTCATAATAGTTACAATCTATTTTGTAACTATGACCCTGATACTGTACATACTTAGTCATAGCAACATCTCCTAAAATGAATGCACCGTTTTTGAGCCCAAAGATTCTATTGCTTGATTAATCTTGTTTTGTAATAGTAACCATCATATTCTGCGAAACTGTTTTTCCACTAACCCGGATACCAAAAAAAGTCTCTTTGTGCGTTAACCCAATGCTGCATCCTTGCGTAAGTATAACAGTTTGGTTAACTTGCAGAGTTGCTTGTGAATTCGCTGGACAATCATGAAGTGTTTGCAACGTTGCATGCAGCGCATCGTTAAAGTCTTCTCGCCGAATTAGAGTATTGGTTGAATTTCCGACAGGGTAACGAACAAGATCATTCATGATAAGCGCTCCTTTCGCAAAAGTAACGTATTGTTGTCAAAATGTAACACTTATATTTTATATATACACCATTTTGAAACCAATTTCAATTCATAAAAAATAATAAATTTATGTAAGGTATTTAGACAGCATTTGTAGAAAACAAAATAATTCCTGCAAATAATTTAGGTTCTATAATAAATGTTGGGGTCAAGTGATGAACCTGACCCCAAGGTTTTTTAAAAAAGTTGAGCATATTATTGAATGGAAAGTCTCTTTTGCAATGGATTGGAATTATTGGAATTGTTCAAGTAGCTGCTCCAAAAGATCAAGCTGCGCCTGACTTCGCCCGCGTAGCTTGTCTATGAGGTGCGCAAGCTGCTTCGGATTCGCCACACATCTATCAAATAGCTTCGATAAAGGAACATTGAAAGCAGCCGCTATTTTCTCGATGCCTTTCAATTATTTGGCAGCAACAAAGGCTGCGGATTGCACATGACCATCTGTGGTTGGCACAACCAGCACACCCGCTGTCTGCTCGCCACGTTGTTGGATAAGAATACATTGCTTTGGACTTGCACCAACAACATCGTAGCCATCAAGAAATTTCCGATCCGCCAGCATATCGGTCACAAAATTTTCATAGTCGATTTTTGACAGCGTGACTTCTTTAATAATTTCGTAGGGTTCCTCAGTTTCTGCGAAGTGTGGTGCTTTCAGATTTTCCAGTATGCGGGAACGGTTGACAAAATATGCGGTCTCTTTCATCTTCCAATACCTCTTTCTTTTTTATTCTATGTGCGTATCTCTGAATCGCTACAATTGTTTTCAGTTTGCATGATGGCATTTGAAAGCCATTATCTAGTTCAAGTTTAACATCCACAAACCAATATGTCATTTTAAACAAAGCCTCACCGCCAATATTATATCCCAAGCATGGGCTATAATGTATTAAAAAGGCGGTGAGTCGGAATGACCGAGAAGGAATTTTCATTACGCTTGGCACAGCTTCGGAGTGTAAAAGGCGTATCTGCCCGTGATATGAGCCTGTCCATGGGACAGAATCCCGGATATATCAACAACATTGAAAGCGGCAAGTCCATGCCTTCTTTGAGCGGCATTTTCTATATCTGCGAATACCTCAAAATTTCACCGAAGGATTTCTTTGACACAGAATCCCCTGCTCCAACGAAAGTCCATGCACTTGCAGAGGCTGCGAGGTACCTGACAGATGAGCAAATAGATACGCTGATTGCATTGGCAAAGGGATTGAAAAAATAAGAGACATATCTTCCGCCACCGGGTCACAACCCGATGGCGGTTTTTTACGACCATCATTGTCTATGTAAAAAACCAGCCGCAAGCAAGGGTGTTCCCGGTGCCTGCGGCTGGTCTATGTTTCGTAATCTAAAAATTCCCCGATTGACGGTATCTTTTGCTTGCACATAGTAGTTTTGAAAATTAGTTCGAGTGTCTACTCTATGGGGAGTATATGATGATGGAATGGAACGTCCCTTTTGCAATGGATTGGAATCATTGGAATTGTTCAAGTAGCTGCTCCAAAAGATCAAGCTGCGCCTGACTTCGCCCGCACAGCTTGTCCACGAGGTGCGCAAGCTGCTTCGGATTCGCCACATTCTCATTAAAAAAGTCCATCGGCGTAACGCCAAGATATTCGCAAATGTAAAAAAACACCTGCATGGAAGGAAAACTTTTGCCGTTCTCAATCCGGTTGATGTAGCTTTCGTTCTGCCCAATCGCAAGACTCATCTCCCGCGCTGAAACGCCTTTGATCTCTCGCAAAAGAGCAAGACGTTTTATAAAGAATTCTTCATACATATCATCGCGCCCCTTCCGCATGATATTGTATGCCATACAGATGAAATAATATGATGTTTTTTATCATTTTTGTATTGACATAGGATATTTGTTGTCCTATAATAAAATCATAATAGATGTCTCATGATTATATATGTCATACGAGGGAGGAAGCTTCATGAACAACAATTTAGAGGTTTGGACTGCCGCAAAAGAAGTCAGTAGCTTGCTCGGTCGCGTTATCACTTCTTATCGGGCAACGCAAAAGCTGAACCGTGGAGAAATGATTGCCTTAGAGGAAAGTATCCGCTCATTTCAATACAAAATCCGTGCATATAATTGTGCAGAACTAACTAAAGTACATATAATGCTGATTAGTGAAATACAGGAATTAATAGATCACAAAAATCTACAAGGAGATTGCATTGGATGAAATATATGCACGGCATGGACGAATGTTTACCGTGCCAGAAATCAAAGAATATTTTGAAGCTTTGTCATGGTATCACGGCACGATTGATGGTGCTAGTTTCGATCAGGAATTGGACAAATATCTAAACTCATATGAAATGAAAAACATAGACACAATCGTTCAGTATATGAGAAACCGCGGTTGGCGTCAATAAACTGCAAACTGCATAGTATGCTGCTTTTTTCATGTTGGCGTTACCTACAGAGTGCAAAAACCCCGCACGAAAATTCGTGCGGGGGTTATGTTGGCGTTACCTATCTTCCCAACTAGGGCAAGTATTCTCGGGCGCAGCCCGAGGTGCTTATTCTGTGGCGATGCAAAAGCAACATGCCGGTGGCATGTCGCCTCGATTATGTTGGCGTGACCTATCTTCCCAACCAGACGCCCGGTAAGTATTGTCGGCGAAGGAGTGCTTAACTTCTGTG
>JAZLFG010000034.1:0-9412 GCA_045615685.1 Faecousia sp. | reverse complement strand
CGATCGGGCCGATGCCGTAGGCTTCGCCTGTGAAGGTGCGTATGTCCGCAAGGCCGAGAAGCTCTGCCAGACGGTCATTGACGCCGCCGGGCGCACTGTCGAGATTTGTATGGAGAGAGATGACCGCAAGTCCCTGGGAAGCCAGGTAGAGTAGAAGCCGTCCTTCGGCAGTTTCATCAGACAGAGCATGAACCGAGAACAGCAGCGGGTGGTGGCTGACAATCAGCTCTGCGCCAAAGCGGACAGCCTCCTGCGCCACCGCCATGGTCACATCCAGCGCCACCAGGACGCGATTCACTGTCTGATTTCCAGAGCCGCACAGCAGGCCGACATTGTCCCATTCTTCCTTCCTATCCTTCGGCGCGAGAGATAGGCAGCGATCCAATATTTGCTTTACCGTGGGCATATGACACCTCCAGTTCCCCTAGTTCCTGTAGAGCGGCATGATAATAGGCCAGGCGCACCGGATCCGGGTAGGCGTCGGCGCGGGAAAGACCCTCCGCGATGCGTCCAAGTGTGCATTTTAACCTGGTGATGTAGTCTTCTAGGAGCGGGCTGCCGGAGGCCAGGAGCGCCGGTGAGACGAACTGCTGCCCCGGCGTCAGCGTCATGCTTTTTCCATAACGTACCCGGCACACGCAGTAGAGAAAGCCGCTGTCACAGGCAAGGTCGGCCTTTTCTTCAAAAAAGCCCTGCTCTCCCAGCCATGCCCGGAGTTCAGCAATCCCCGCTTGAGGCTGCAGAATCAAGGTATAGCGGGAATTTTTGAGCCAAGGGGCCTCCGAAAGAATTTTGATGATGAGGTCGCCTCCCATCCCGGCGCACACCACCGTATCAATGCTGTCCGGCGAAATGTGGTGCAGTCCGTCGGACAGGATGAAGTCCATGCGTTCGCCCACATGGTAGCGGGCGGCATTTCGGCGGGCGCTTTGCAGGGGACCGTCGCGCAGGTCGCAGGCCGCCACATATTGGGCAATCCCTGCGCCAAGCAGGTAGATGCCAAGATAGCCGTGGTCAGCGCCAATGTCTGCCACCCGAGCGCCGGGGGAGATCATATTGGCGCAGCACAAAAGCCGCTGGGAAATCATCGTCCTGCTCCTTCCTGCTACGATGGATTATTGTGCCTCTTTGTTGGCTTCACATGCCTCCAGGAAGCGGTTGACCTGTGCCAGGAAGGCGTCTGCGTCCACACCGTGCACCATGCAGGCCTGCTCGATGGTTTCACCCCGAGAGGCGGGGCAGCCCAGGCAGTGCATACCGATGGACATGAAAAGAGGCGCACACTGAGGCGCCACATCCAGAACGCTTCCGATGATGGTATCCTTTGTAAACTGAACAGCCATGAAAATGACCTCCTGCGTCACGTAATTTTTGTAGGAATATTATACTTGATATGCGGCGAAATTGCAACAGTATTTCCCCTTGCCAGACAAAAAGCCCCCTTCGGGCGAACCGAAAGGGGCTTGCCAGGAGCCTTATCTGTCGAGGCCGCTTCCGGTGCTCGCGCCCTGCGTGCCCTGCTGCGTGGCAGTGCCGGTGGTGCCGGAGCCGCCAGTGGAACCGGTAGAGCCGGAGCTGCCGGTGGAGCCGGTGGAGCCGGTGGAGCCGGAGCTGCCGGTGGAGCCGGAGCTGCCGGAGCCGCTATTGCCGGTTGCACCGCCGGACGAGCCGGAGTCGGGGTTGGTGCCGTTGACGGTGCCGTCGTCAGTGGTAGAGACATTCGAGCCGGTGTTGTTGGAAGAACCGGAGCCGGTGGAGCTGCCAGAGCCGCTGCCGGAGCTTCCGCAACCTGCAAACAGGCTCAGCATCAGTGCCAGAACGGCAGAAAAAATCAAGATGCGTTTCATGAGGTACCTCCTGCGTTTATTTTCTTTGGAATTACGGGGATAGTATTAACGCAGGGCATGAATTTATGCAGAGTCTATGCCGGACCTTTTTTTCGTTTGTCCGGAAGCTGCGCCAGAAGAACGGCACAGAACATGATTCCGCAGCCAATTCCCTCCCGGAGGCTCAATCGCTCATGGAGCACCAGCCAGCCGGCCACGCAGGCAAACACCGCCTCCGTGCTCATGAGCAGCGATGCAACGGTGGGGTCTGCGTCCCGCTGGGCTATGATTTGGAGCGTGTAGGCCGCAGCGCTGGAGAAGACAGCGGCATACACAAGTGGCAGCCAGCAGTCGGCAATGTCCTGTAGGCTTGGAATATCCACAAATAGCATGACGGCAGCGGACAGCACCCCGCAGACCAAAAATTGCACGCACGACAGCCGAATCGGATCCATCTGGGGCGAGATTCGATCTACCACTAAAATGTGAATTGCAAAGCACAGAGCACAAAGGAGGGTCAGCGCGTCGCCCAGTGTCAGCCGCAGCGCCTCATCCACGCACAGCAGATACAGCCCGCAGGCGGCCAACCCCACGCCGAGCCAGACCCACCAGCGGGGCCTTTTCTTGAGAAACAGGCCCAGCACCGGCACAAGGACAATGTAAAGCGCGGTAATAAAGCCGGATTTTCCCGCTGTCGTGCCCAGGCTCAGGCCAAACTGCTGCAAATTTGTGGAGGCGAAGAGCACCAGCCCGCACAGGCTGCCGCTGCGCCAGAGCTCCCGGCTGCGCCAGGTGTCCTTCTGCCCGAATCGGTCGAACAGAGCGACCACCGGCAGCAGAAGCGCCGCGCCCAGCAGGCACCGAATGGCCTGAAAGGGAAACGGCGAAAGATAGCCCGCACCGACGCTCTGGGCGACAAAGGTGCTGCCCCAGAACAGGGCGGCAAGAATCAGCATAAGATTGGCCCGTAGGGTACGCAGCTTCATGGGATCATCCCTTCTCACAATTTTTGCCATCGTATCACGGACCGGGCGGATTGTCAAAGTGTGGATAAAAATTCGTGGGGTTTGCCAAGAGCTTGGGAAAAGGCGTTGCATATTTTTATTGTAACTGCTAGAATAAAAAAGCTTATGTTATTGTATGGAATGGAATGCGTGCCATACAGGAAAAATTTGGAGGAATTGCAATGACGACAAAACAAGCGCCCCTGGAACGCACCCAGCAGGCAGCGGAAAATCTTTGGGCGATCACCGATCTCTACGCCCGGGACGAGGCATGGTATGAAGACCTGGAGAAATTCCGGAGGTCTGTGTCGGAGCTGAAAACCTACGCCGGACGTCTGGGGGAAGGCAGTGGGACACTTTTGGAATTTTTGCAAAAAAACGAGGCATTGGGCGTGCTTCTGGACGCGCTTGCCAACTATGCCCAGCGGAAAAATGACGAGGACACCCGCGTCAGCGCCTATCAGGCCATGGTCGATCAGCTCACGGCTGCTTGGGTGGAGGCGGCGGCCAGTCTCGCATTTGAGACGCCGGAGCTGCTGGCCATAGACGAGCCGGTGTTGGAGCGCTTTTATTTGGAAGCCCCGGAGTTGACGAATTATCGCCGCTATTTGACGGATATTCGGAGGAAAAAGGAGCACATTCTCTCCGATTCAGAGGAGCGGCTTCTTGCTGCGGCGGGGGAGATGGCCGGTGCGCCGGATACCATCTACTCCATGCTCTGTGACGCAGACCTCCACTTCCCCGATGCTGTAGACATGGAGGGAAACCGCCATCCTATGAGCCAAAGCCTCTATATTTCCTATATGGAGAAGCCGGATCGGGCGCTTCGCAAATCCGCCTTCGAGTCCCTCTACGGGGTCTACGATGCGCACAAGAACACCCTGGCCGCAACCCTTTCCGCCCAGGTCAAGCAGCTACAGTTTTATGCCAACGCTCGGCGCTACCCATCGGCGCTGGCTGCGTCGCTGGATCAGAATCAGGTGCCCGAGCGGGTTTATCACGGCCTCATCACGGCTGTGCACCGGCATCTTCCAAAGCTCCATCGCTATATGAAGCTGCGAAAGCGCCTGCTTGGCCTGGAGGAGCTGCATATGTACGACATCTACACGCCCCTTGTGCCGGATGCGAAGCAGCACATCCCCTATGCCGAGGCAAAAAAGACCGTTCGCGCCGCCCTTGCGCCCTTGGGAGAAGACTATCTTGCCATTTTGGACGAGGGCTTTGCAAACCGCTGGATTGACGTCTATGAAAATCCCGGCAAGCGCTCCGGAGCCTATTCGGCAGGTGCGCGAGTGCACCCCTTTGTCCTTCTGAACTACACCGGCACCCTCGACAGCCAGTTCACCCTGGCACACGAGATGGGACACGCCATCCACAGCTACCTCTCCAATCAGACCCAGAGGCCCATAGATTCGGACTATGTGATCTTCGTGGCGGAGGTGGCCTCCACCTGCAACGAGGCGCTTTTGATGGAGTATCTTCTCTCACAGAAGCCGGAGCGAAAGCAGCGCGCCTATCTGATCAACCATTTCCTGGAGCAGTTCCGCACGACGCTCTACCGACAGACGATGTTCGCAGAGTTTGAGCTTCGCTTGGGGCAGCTCAACGCCGCCGGCGAGGCCCTGACTCAGCAGCGCCTTTCGGAGGAATATCGCAAGCTGAACGCCCTCTATTATGGCGATGCGGTGGAATTGGATGCGCAAATTGATCTGGAATGGGCGCGGATTCCCCACTTCTACTATGACTACTACGTCTATCAGTACGCCACCGGCTATGCTGCGGCCATTGCGCTTTCCCGCAGAATTTTGCGGAAGGGAGAACCCGCCGTCCGGGACTATATCGCCTTCCTGTCATCCGGGTGCAGCCGGGATCCCATTGCCCTTTTGAAGCTTGCCGGGGTCGATCTGTCCACCCCGGAGCCGGTGGAGCAGGCGCTTTGCCTGTTTGGGGAACTGCTGGATGAAATGGAGGCGCTGTGCGAATGATCTATCTGCCGACCCTTCACACCTTTGCGATGAACAACATCTTTACCGGAAGCTGCGGCCTTCTCCGCTTCAAGCTGACCCCTCAGGTGGTCAAGGTCGAGGGAGGTCGGGAGGTGGACATGGAAAAAAGCTCCATTCGCGGCGAGCTGTGGCACGGCATCCTCTGCTATGAGAAAAGCGAGATCGAGGACGAGCGCAGCTTTCCTATGAGCGACTCTGGCCGGGAGGCGCTGCGACTCTGGTTGGAGGAAGCCTACAAAATATAGGTGCTGCGGCGATATGTAACGCCTGCGCTTCCCTGTTTATTTTGGCGATTTTTTCCTTGTGAAAGCGGGAAAAAGGATGTATAATAATTCTCGCTTAAAAAATACACGAGACACTGTCTCACCGTTTTGGAGGACTATTTATGTTTACAAAGCTTCTGGATTCCTTAAAGGCCACGCGCCGCACCATCGTCTTCACCGAGGGCACCGACGCCCGCATCCTGGAGGCAGCCGACCGCCTCATCAAAGATGATCTGATGGATATCATCCTCATCGGTAACCCCGCCGAGGTGGCCCAGGCTGCGAGCCAGGGTGGTTTCTGCGTAGACAAGGCCACGGTTCTGGATCCCGCAACCTACGAAGACATGGACAATATGGTTCAGCAAATGGTTGCTCTGCGCAAGGGCAAAATGACCGAGGAGCAGTGCGCCGACCTTCTCAAGAAGGGCAATTATTTTGGTACCATGCTGGTCAAGCTGGGCAAGGCCGACGCCCTGCTTGGCGGTGCGACCTATTCTACCGCCGACACCGTGCGTCCGGCCCTCCAGCTCGTCAAAACCCGGAAGGGCGCACACCTTGTGTCCTCCTGCTTCATCCTCTATCGTGAGACAGCGGACGGCGTGGAAAAGTACTGCATGGGCGACTGCGCCATCAACCTCTCCTACGAGGACAGCCTGGACAAGGAAGGCAACGTGACCTTCACCGCCGCCGAAAAGCTGGCAGAGGTGGCCATTGAATCGGCCCGCACGGCAGAATTCTTTGGCATCGACCCAAAGGTTGCCATGCTGAGCTTCTCCACCAAGGGCTCCGGCAAGGGCGGCACCGTTCAGCTCAGCCACGACGCCACCGTCCGCGCCAAGGAAATGGTGCCAACGCTTGCCATCGACGGCGAAATGCAGTTCGATGCCGCTGTCTCCCCGGTCGTTGGACAGCTAAAGTTCCCCGGCAGCAGCGTGGCCGGTTACGCCAATACCTTCATCTTCCCCTGCATCGAGGCTGGCAACATCGGCTATAAGATCGCCCAGCGCCTGGGCGGTTTTGAGGCCTATGGCCCCATCCTCCAGGGCCTGAACGCGCCCATCAACGACCTCTCCCGTGGCTGCAATGCCGAGGAGGTCTACAAAATGGCCATCATCACCGCCGGTATGGCCTAAAGAATCAAGAAAAAATTACACCTGACTTGTTTGCGGGATATCCTGCACCCCAACAAGTCAGGTGTTTTTCCGTCATAAGACAATTATTCTGACGGTCAAAAAAGCCGCTAAAGCCTGGATGACTGAGTCGCAGGGGGAAGAGTGAAGGGGGGCAAGGCCCGCCCTTCGCGTTCAATCAAACCGTTTTTCAAAACTTTTTCAAAGTTTTGAAAAACGCCCCAGCGCGTCAAAAAGACTTTTTAGACGCGCTGAATTATTTTTAATAATCAGGCGTATAGTTGACGATGATACTGTGGTCT
This sequence comes from Faecousia sp., assembly GCA_045615685.1. Classification (GTDB taxonomy): domain Bacteria; phylum Bacillota; class Clostridia; order Oscillospirales; family Oscillospiraceae; genus SVMC01. The sequence goes on along the minus strand of JAZLFG010000034.1, from coordinate 2,881 downwards.
GTCAGGGCGGAGACCTCCTCGGCTGTGCGGATGTTGGTGTGGAATACATTGACCTGTACCAAATTCACGCAGTCGGCCAGGCAATCGATGTTGCTGATGTTGTTGTAATCCAGAGTGACGTAGTTGAGGTAGGGCAGAGAAGCCAGACCGGACAGATCCTCCAGGAAATTGTGGTCGGCATAGAATTTTTGCAGGCAACTCGCAGTGGTGAACGGAGGAAGACGAACCACATCATTTTCATTGATGTTGACCAACGTAAGAGAATCGATGGGGCCCAACTCGTCAATGGAGGTGAGCTTATTATAGGAAAGATCCACCTCCTGCAGCTTCGTGCAGACCTCCAGCCCGGCGATCCCGGTCAATTCATTGTGGGCGGCAGTCAGGTGGGTGAGCTGGGGGCAGTTTTTCAGAACGGAAATATCGATCAGGCCGCAGTTGGACAGGTCAATCACCTCCAAGTCCTGGCACTGAGCCAGCGGGACAAGGGTTGTGGGCGCATTGTAGCTCAGATAAAGGGCAGTAAGGCTTCGCAGGGAGGCAATGGCGGAGATGTCCGTAATGCCATTGGCCGTCAGGTTCAGCTCCTGCAGGCGCACACAGTTGGCCAGAGGCGCAATATTCGATACACCATTGCTGTCCAAATTCAATACCTCCAGAGAGGAAAGCTTACCCAGGGCACTTACGTCCGTGACGCCACAGCTGGTAAGCACCAGGGTACGAAGCGATGGCAGCGCACCAATGGTCTCCAGAGCGAACGTCGATACGCTGCTCTGGCTCAGGTCGAGGGTCGAAAGCTGCGTCATGCCGGACAGGAAGGCAAAATCTCCACCGTGATAGTTTTGCAGCGTCAGACTGGTCAGGCCGGTGAAGTAGGAAAGATCCGTCACATCGGTGAGGGTATCCGGAATACTCAGCTCGGCAACGCTCCAAAGGTCGTCGGTCATCACCGGCTTGGCCGGGTCCAACTCCAGGGTTTCTCGGATAAACTGTTCAAAGGCACTGGAGGCAAAGCTGACCTCCTCCACAATGCTGCCGATGGTGTAGCCGCAGCAGGTGAGTGTGGAGACCAGCCCATTGTCTCCCACCACGATGGCATTGGCGGAGTTCTCTCCCCCCTCCAGCGTGACAGGAAGACTGTACGGAGCGTCGGCAATAGAGGGATACTCTCCGTCGGTGCGCAGGTAGGCTGTGCCGGAGGTGTAGGTCAGGCTGACGCTAATGTAGTCGCTGTAGTAGCCGCTTTCCGGGGAAAGGGTGGGCGCGGCAGGGCGCAGGGCGTCCAATTCCGCACGTACCTGGTCGTTTCCGATGTGGTCGAGCATTTGCTGGGCGTCCAGGAGCTTATCCTGGGCCACATAGGTCTTGGATAAGGACAGATAGAGCGCGGAGACGGCCGGATGGTCGGAGATGGCGTTGACCAGGGTAAACTCCGCCTTGGTGTAGTTGCCGGAGTGCGCATAGGTATCGGCCAGGGCAATTGCCAGGTTATAATTGTCGGGGTCAAGCTCATAGGCTGTGGTATAGAAACGAATCGCTCTTTCGTAGCGGCCTTTGCTGGCTGCCTGGGCGGCAAGGTTGGCGCAGCCCTCGGCGGTCAGGCTCGCTCGATACACCAGGAAAAACCATGCCAGCGCGCCTACAAGTGCCAGCACAAGCAAAATACATAAAATGCTTCGCCATACTTTTTTCATAAAATGCTCCGTTCTTTCCATAAGCTGCACAGAGTGCAGAAATTTCTCTCTAAACTGCTATAATACATTATACTTCGCCCAAAAAGCTCTGTCAAGAATCGCAACGGCGAAGGACTGAGGAGGACGCACATGCGCAAATACGAACCGGAAATTTTGATGGGACTGATTCTCTGCCTTTCCGTGCTGGTGACATTTCGGACAAAGCCCACCGTCCAGGCCGCCGCGCCGGAACCGGTGCTGGCAGCGGTGGAGCTCAAGGCGGAGGAGGCTGCCTCCTTTGACGAATCGCACATGCTCCGTCTCCAAAAGGGCGAAGCGGTAGAAGCGCTCACGCTTCACGACTATCTGGTAGGCGTTCTTATGTCGGAGCTAACGGCCTCCTTTGACCCCCAAGCGTTGGCAGCGCAAGCGATTGCCTCCCGCACCTTTGCCCTGCACTGCCGGAAGCATGAGGGTGCGGACGTCTGCGCCGACAGCGGCTGCTGCCAGTGCTGGGCAGAGGAAACTGCTCTTCGGGAGCGCTGCGGTGAAGCCTATGATGCGTTCCACGAAAAAGCGGAGGCAGCAGTGGCGGCAACCGATGGAATTGTCCTTACTTATCAGGGCGAGCTGATCGATGCGACCTTCTTTGCCTGCTCCGGCGGCAGAACTGAGGATGCTGCCAGCGTATGGGGCGGCGATGTGCCGTATCTTCGCGCCGTGGATAGTCCGGGGGAAGAGGACGCCTACTGCTACCAAAGCAGCGCAGAATTTTCTCCGGAGGAATTTGCAGCCTGCATTGCCGCAATTTCTCCGGAGACGGAGTTGACCGGCGATCCGTCCACCTGGCTTGGAAAAATGCAAAGAACCGCCGGGGGCGGGGTGGATACCCTGGAGCTTGGCGGCACCGCCCTTCCGGGAACGAGCATCCGTAAAGCCTTCGGCCTGCGTTCCGCCAAATTCTTCCTCGATTATGCAGATGGGCATTTTCTCTTTGAGGTCTATGGATCCGGTCACCGGGTCGGTCTGAGCCAGTTCGGAGCACAGGCCATGGCAAATGCAGGGAAGAATTATGCAGATATCCTGAAATTCTACTACACCGGCGTGGAGCTGACATCCCTCACGCCATAAAAAATCGCCTGCCCAAAAGGGCAGACGGCCAGAGTGTCAAAAAGTCGGAAAATCCCGAATGACTGAGTCGCAGGGGGAAG
>JAZLFG010000033.1:0-5691 GCA_045615685.1 Faecousia sp. | reverse complement strand
GGGGGACGTCCGGTCAAGGCCAGGGTGATTTGCGGAATTTTGATGGTGATGCTCATCGGCGCGATGGTGCACCTGTTTTCTACCTTTGACTACGGCTGGGAGAAAGGACTGTTGCCGCTGCTCTGGAAAAGTGGGATGGAGGGTACCTCCGGTGGCGTGGTTTGCGGATTGCTTGCTATGACGCTGGTGGTTTGCATTGGCAAGATTGGCGCATTCATTATTTTCTTAGTATCGCTTCTCGTGTGCATTCTCACCGCCCTCAATATGACGATTCCCAATATTGTCCGGGCCATTCAGAATCGTCCACGATTGGAGGAAAAGGACGAAAAAGAGGAAAGGCCCGACGCGGCGGCCGCCATTGTCAACCATGTAGCCCAGCGGCGGATCGACCGGATTCAGCAGAAGCAGGCATCCCCTCAAAAGAACATCCTGGACTACGACCTGCCGGTAGATGAGCCGCCGCAGCAAAAGCCGTCTACTGAAGCCATTATGTCGCCGGATCAACTGATCGTCAAGCGCCGGGCGGAGGCCCGGCAGGCCAAGAAAGCTTCCCAGCAATCGAGTACGCCGGCGCCGGAGGAAAAATTCCCAGCACCCGAGGAAAAGGTGACACCGAGTCCCGAAACGAAGGCAATGGTGCAGGAATTTGCTCAAAACATGCCGCAGAAGGTCAAAACCGAGGAGGCACAGGCATCTGCCATTGAAATTGCCCAGCAAATCAAGGAGCGCGAAGGGGAGAATGGGCCCAAGTATGTATTCCCGCCGCTGGATCTGCTCTCGCCGCCAGCGGCCTCCCGGCTTGACGGCACGGCAGAAATGCGGGAGAACGCGAAGCGGCTGGACGAAACGCTGAAGAGCTTCAGCATTGATGCCCATATTGTAAATGTGACCCGAGGCCCCTCCATCACGCGGTATGAGCTGGAGTTGGATCGGGGCGTCAAGCTGTCGAAAATCACAGGTCTGGCGGACGATATTGCTCTGAGCCTCGGAGCCTCCGGCGTGCGCATCTCCGCGATTCCGGATAAAATTTCCGTGGTGGGCATTGAGGTGCCGAATCGGCTGGTGTCCACCGTGTACGCCCGTGAGGTGGTGGGCTCGGATGTATTCCACCGGGCCAAGTCCAAGCTGTCCTTCGCTGTGGGCAAGGACATCGGCGGTGTAAGCATCGTGGGCGACATCGGCAGGCTGCCCCATCTTTTGATTGCGGGCACCACCGGCTCGGGTAAGTCCGTGTGCATGAATAGCCTCATTGTCTCTCTGCTCTATAAAGCCTCGCCTGAGGAGGTCAAGCTGATCATGATCGATCCGAAGATGGTGGAGCTTGGCGTCTACAATGGCATCCCCCATCTCTTGATCCCGGTGGTCACCGATCCCAAGAAAGCGGCGGGCTCCCTCCAGTGGGCTGTGACCGAGATGATGCGCCGCTACCGCCTGATGGCGGAGGCGGGGGTTCGAAATTTAGAGGAATATAACAAGCTGGCTGCCGTATCCGACGAATTTGAGGCCATGCCCCAGATCGTTGTGGTGATCGACGAGCTGGCCGACCTGATGCTGGTGGCGGCCAAGGACGTGGAGGAGGCCATCTGCCGCGTGGCGCAGATGGGACGTGCCTCGGGCATCCACCTGATTGTGGCGACTCAGCGACCCTCGGCGGATGTGATCACGGGCCTTATGAAAGCGAATATCCCCTCCCGCATTGCCTTTGCCGTGGCTTCGGCCATAGAGTCTCGCATTATCCTGGATACCATCGGTGCGGAAAAGCTGGTGGGGAAGGGCGACATGCTCTATGCGCCCTTGGGCGAGGGTAAGCCCCGGCGCGTGCAGGGCTGCTTCATTACCGATGAAGAAGTGCAGCGAGTGGTGGCCTTCATCAAATCCCAGAAGCTTTCTGTCAGTGAGCAGGAACAGCAGAAAATTCTCGACCAAATTGCAAGGAAAAGTGATGGCCACGAGGCAGACACTGCCGATGGCACGCCCGTAGAGGCAGAAGGGGACGAGCTGCTGCCTGCGGCTGTGGAGATCATCCTGGAATCCGGACAGGCCTCGGTGTCCATGCTCCAGCGCAGGCTGAAGCTCGGCTATGCCCGGGCGGCCCGCATTGTGGACGAAATGGAGGACAAGGGCATCGTCGGTCCCTTCGAGGGCTCGAAGCCCCGGCAGCTCTTGATTACCCGCGAGCAGTGGCTTGCTATGCAAAACGGTGAGCAGTTGACCCTCCCAGAGCCGGTACCGGAGGAGCTGCCGTAAAGCGGCAAATTGGACTCCAATGCCACAAAATGGAAATGAATGGATGCCGAGGTACGCAAAAGAAAAAAATATGCCCAAACCTTGCATCGAGAATATTTACAAATCGAAAAAAGTGTGGTAAAGTAAAAAAGTTGCATTGCACCTGTGTTTCAGGGCGACAGCAGCAGAAGGGATGCATTACCATGAAACCTCATACAGGAAAGCTCAACACCAGATTCCTTGCGGAACTGGCAGTACTAACGGCGCTGGAACTGCTTCTGGAAATGACCGGCATCGGGTACCTTCATACGGGCCCGCTGGAATTTACTATTATGCAGGTGCCTGTGATCGTCGGCGCGATCGTGCTCGGCCCGCTGGGCGGTACGATTCTTGGCACAGTATTTGGCCTGACCAGCTTTTGGCAGTGCTTTGGCAAGAGCCAGTTTGGTGTGATGCTGCTTGGAATTAGCCCGATTGGCACATTTGCCACCTGCGTGCTGCCTCGCCTTTTGATGGGGCTGCTTTGTGGTCTGGTGTTCCGCTGGCTGCGCCGTATCAGAAAGCCGATGATTCGTTGTGGAATTGCCGGACTTTCTGGGGCTGTGCTGAATACGATCCTGTTTATGAGCTTCTTATTGGTGATTTTTGGTCACAGCGAATATCTGCGTGCGATGGGCAGTGCGCAGATTTTGACCTTTGTCGTCGCCATGGTGGGCGTTCAGGGCCTGGTCGAAGCAGCGGTTTGCTGCGTGGTTGGCGCGAGCATCTCGTATGCTCTGCTGAAAGCAAGAAAATAACCTGTACAAGTGCAGGAAATGGAGGCAAAAGTAAAAATGAAAAGAAGTGTGATCACGCTTGTGATTGTTGTCGCATTGACGGCAGCGCTCCTGTTTGCCGCCTTCTGCGGCATCGGATCGTTCATCCCCAGTGCGGAGGATGGCATTGTTCTGGGCCTCGACCTTGTGGGCGGCTCGGAAATTACCTATGAAGCCGTAGGCACCGCCAACGTGGATGCAGAAGGCATGGGCAGCGCCATCGCCATGCTCCGCCAGCGCCTGGATGTGCTGGGCTACACGGAAGCCACTGCCTATCAGGCAGGCGACCGTCAGATCGTGGTAGAAATTCCTGCGGTGAGCGATCCCGAAGAAGCCGTGCAGAAGCTCGGCTCTACCGCAGTCGTCACCTTTGAAGACGCAGACGGTAAGGTCTGGATCAGCGGCGGCGATATTGACAAGGCTTACTACGAATATTCCGCAATCGACGAAACCGGTATTGCCCAGCACCATGTAGTGCTGACCTTCACGGCAGCGGGCAAGTCCAAGTTTGTCGAGGCTACCAAAGACGTAGCCGGCCGCGACGACGGCTCGAACTATCTGGCCATCTGCATGGATGGTGAGGTGATTTCCAGTCCTTCCGTGGGAAGTGAATATGCCACTACCGGTATCGACTCTGATTCTGCGATCATCACCATGGGCGATGCCAACGCAGAGGATGCCACCTACCTGGCCAACATCATTTCTGCCGGTCAGATGCCCTTCAGCCTGGAATGCATCATGCTCCAGGGCGTAGGCGCTTCCCTGGGTGAGCGTTCCTTGCAGACAAGCCTTTTTGCTGGCCTGATTGGTCTTTTGATCGTGATGCTGTTCATGATCGTGGTCTATCGCGTCATGGGCGTGATCTCCTGCTTTGCGCTGATGCTCTATGGCGGCCTGATGGCAGTGCTGCTTTCCCTGTTCCATATCAACCTGAGCCTTCCCGGCATTGCCGGTATCATCCTGACCATCGGTATGGCGGTGGACGCCAACGTGATCATCTATGAGAGAATCAAGGAAGAGCTTCGTGCCGGCAAGACTCTGCGCTATGCCATTGACACCGGCTATAAGGGTGCGCTCCGCGCCATCATCGACTCCAACATCACCACCATTATTGCTGGTGTGGTGCTGTGGGTGTTCGGTACCGGTACCATCGTCGGCTTTGCGCAGACGCTTCTGATTGGTGTCATTCTGTCCATGATTATTATGCTGGTTGTTACCAAGCAACTGCTCCACGCTGCCGTCGGACTGAAGATTCGCAGCCCGAAGGCCTACTGTGTTTAAGTAGGAGGTGCCATTATGCTTGCAAAGATGAAATCCTTTAGCTTCACTGGCAATTTTAAGTTTTTGTCCATCATTGCCGCTTTGTTTGTTTCCGTTGGCCTGATCGGCCTGATCCTGCTGCCCTTCGGTGTCCAGCTATTCAAGTTCGATATCGACTTCATGGGCGGTACCACCATGCAGTATGAGATGCGCGTTCCTGTTACCGCTGAGATTACGGCGGACGTGGCGAAAATCGTCCAGGAGGTCAGCGGTGAGTCGGCAGCCTCCGTCACCAAGGCCGGTGACTCCGGTACCCAGGTGGTTGTCAAGTGCCTGGAGCTGGACTCCGAGACCCGTGACGCGGTTTTTGAAGCGGTTGCGGAAAAATATGGCCTTGCAGATGAAGACTATATTAAGAGCGACTATGTTTCTGCCGCAGTCGGCAGCGATCTGCGGAACAAGGCCATCAAGGCTTCTCTCATTGCGGTCGTGCTGATTCTTCTCTATATCACCATTCGCTTTGAGTTCCGTTCCGGTGTGGCGGCCATCGTCGCACTGGTGCATGACCTGCTGGTGATGCTCTCCATGTACATCATCTTCCGCATTCCGTTCAACATGAACTTCATTGCGGCGGCCTTGACCATCCTCGGTTATTCGATCAACGCCACCATCGTGGTGTTCGACCGTATCCGTGAGAACAAGAAGAAGGAGATGGGCAAGAAGACCACCTTCTCGCAGATTGTGGACAAGTCCATCCACCAGACGATGAGCCGCAGCATCAATACCACCATCACCACCCTGGTGGTCATGGTTATGCTGCTGATCCTGGGTGTCTCCTCCATTCGCAACTTTGCTGCTCCCATCTGTGTGGGCGTCATCTGCGGTTGCTTCTCCTCTGTGTGCATTTCTGGCCCGATGTGGAACCTTATGACCCCCAACAAGGAAACGGCCAAGAAGTAATACTTCAGAGAATTTCAGATTGTATCCTACGGCGCAGCCCTTCGGGGCTGCGCCCCAGCGTGTCAAAAAAGTCTTTTTGACACGCTGGGGCGTATTTCAAAACTTCGAAGAAGTTTTGAAAAACGGTTTGATTGAACGCGAAGGGCGGGCCTTGCCCCCCTTCACTCTTCCCCCTGCGACTCAGTCATCGAGGCTTTAGCGGCTTTTTTGACAGCCTGCGGCGCAGTCCTTCGGGACTGCTCCTTTTCGTTTTGCATATTCCAGGCCGGGTGTTCATAGGGTTATGCAGGAGGGAAGCTATGGACGAAAGCTACTTTCCAATTTTGCCGCCTGAGCTGGTTGCGGGATTACAGCGGTTGTCAATGACAGAACGTGCTGCCATGCAGGAGCTGCGGCTTCGGTGCGGCTATCCGGCCACCTATCTTGCGGG
>JAZLFG010000032.1:0-8139 GCA_045615685.1 Faecousia sp. | reverse complement strand
CCCCTGTGTTACAGTGTTACCTATGGTAGTAGTGGCGACGGCCGCTGCTCTTTCCCTGCTTGGCCGGTTTTTCTCCCTCGGGGCGAGCATCCGGCTCCTCTGCTTCCGGGCGAGGGAGCTTGGCAGACTTCTCTGCTTCCGGACGGGGGGGCTTGGCAGACTTCTCTACTTTCGGACGGGGGGGCTTGGCAGACTTTTCTGCTTCCGGGCGAGGGTCGGGCTTTGCCGCCTCGGAGCGAGGGCCTCTGCCCTTTCCCTTTTGTTGGGGACGCCGCTCCTGCTGCTCGGGCTTCTTCGCTGGCTCCTGAGGCTTCTTTGCCGGCTCTTGAGGCTTCTTGGTTGCTTCCTGGGGCTTCTTCGTCGGCTCTTGAGGCTTCTTGGTCGCTTCCTGGGGCTTCTTCGTCGGCTCCTGAGGCTTCTTGGTCGCTTCCTGGGGCTTCTTCGTCGGCTCCTGAGGTTTTCTGTCCTCGCCGCGTTTTCTGCGGTGGGGAATGCCTGGCTCCGGCGTCTGGGCGGGGGCATCCGGGGTCAGCTCTTTCGGTTCTTTTACGGGCGCGCTGGAGTGTAGCTTGGGCTTGTGCTCCCGGTTGCCGGAAATCGGCGCGATCTCCTTGGGAATGGGAGGGTCGTTCTTATGCCCCTTGCCATTGCGCAGGACGCAGATATCGCAGTTGCGGTAGCTGTTGATCTCCTCAGGATGGTCCTCCATGCGTACCTTCACGCTCTGGCGCAGAAGATTTACCTCGGTCACGGTGCCCCGGCCATCGGGGGTATCCACGAAGGATTCGCTCCGGGGACACTGGCGAAGCAGATCCTCATAGGCCTCCTGCTCGTACTTAAGGCAGCACATAAGCCTGCCGCAGGTGCCGGAAATTTTGGTGGGGTTCAGGCTAAGGTTTTGCACCTTGGCCATCTTGATGGACACCGGCTGGAAATCGTCCAGGAATTCACTGCAGCAGAAGGGCCTGCCGCAGATCCCCAAGCCGCCCACCATCTTGGCCTTATCCCGCACACCGATTTGCCGCAGCTCGATGCGGGTGTGAAACACGGCGGCCAGGCTCTTGACCAGCTCCCGGAAGTCCACGCGCCCGTCGGCCGTAAAGAAGAACAGGAGCTTGCTGCCGTCAAAGGCATACTCCGCCGAGACAAGCTGCATCTCCAGGGCCTGCTCGGCAATTTTTTGCTGGCAAATCTCAAAGGCGGTCTTTTCCTTCTCCCGGTTCTCCGCCGCCGTGCGCTTGTCGTCGCTCGTGGCAAGACGCAGCACCTTTCTCAGCGGCATGACCACCTCGGCGGCACGAATCGTATGGTTTCCGGCCACACAGTTGCCAAATTCCACACCCCGGGCGGTGTCAATGATCACGTCCGCCCCGGTGGGAATATCCAGATCGTCCGGGTCAAAGAAATAGACCTTGCCGCCGGATTGGAACATCACGTCCACGACGGTCACGGGGGTATCGGGATCCAATTGCCGTTCCTCCGGCATGGGATCCATCATCAGTTCATCCATAATCAAGTAACTCCTGTCTTTTGCATAAGCAAAGGTAACATCATTTTAAAGTAACACCCGCAGCGCTCCACACAGGTGGCCGACGCCCACATTGTGTGATGCATCGTCCACCGCTTTTTGCAGCGTGTCGATGGCGGCCAGCAGCTCGTCGCCCCGGCGGCTTCGGGCAATGGCCTGCGCCTGCTGTCCTGCCGGAAGACCGGCCTTGCACCGCAGGGCCTGGTGAAGGAGCAGCTTCCACTGGGCAAGCTCCGCGCAAAAATCGTCCCGACCGAGCTTCTCCATGCCCACGAGCAGCTCCAAAAGAGCCAAAGCATCCCTTCTGGCATAGCCGTCGGCAAATTTGGCGGTACGGTCGTGCAAAACGGTATCAGAAAGGGCAGAAAGCGCCTGCCCCAGATAGCCGCCGCTCACAGACATGGCCGCCTGATAATCCTCCTCACTGCGACCCGGGCAGCGGGCGCGAAGGGCAGAGTATAAGGTAGCATCCGGCAAAGGGGAGAGGTGGAGCATTTGGCAGCGGCTTCGCAGCGTGGGCAAAAGCTGCGCTTCGTTGGCTGTCAGGATCAGGAAAACAGCGTAGGCCGGGGGCTCCTCAAAGAGCTTCAAAAGCGCGTTCTGCGCAGCCAGGTTCATTTCTTGTGGAAGGATGTACACCTTTCGATTGCCCTCGTTGGGCCGGATGTAGGCATCGGCGCAGATTCCCCTGGCGCTGTCCACGCCGAACTGCTTATGCTTCCGGTCAGTGCAGACAATGACGTCCGGGTGATTCCCGGAGAACACCTTCCGGCAGGCGCTGCACCGACCGCAGGGCGCGGACACGGCCGTGCACTGCATCGCCGCAGCAAGCTGCTGGGCCAGTGTGTGCTTTCCGGAGCCTTCCGGGCCGCAGAGGATGTAGCTGTGGGACAGCTTTCCAAGGCTTTGGGCGCCGGAGATTGCCTCGCGCAGGGCTTCATTTCCCAAAAATGTGCCAAATTCCATCCCGCTGCCTCCTGCCCAATGGATATACGACGCTATTGTAGCGCATTTTCGCGGCGTTTTCCATAAGAATTTTCATCCAAAAGCCCTAATCTATAATATATTATATCGGAAATAAACGGCTTTTGCAAGAGAGAACCGGAATTTCAGTGCAGTTTCAGGTTTTTGATGTACCATACGAAAGACGGTGCAGCCACGCCGCCAATTTTACCCGGAATTTCCGCACTTTTTTAATGACAAACGCGAAAAAGGATGCTATAATGAGAAGAACCTTGTGCACATATCGATCGGGAGGCTCAGCATGATTCAGGAAATCGCACCGCACAGTTTTTGCAATGTCTTCTGTCCCCGAGTTCCCTCCGCAGATGATCTCGTGCTGGTCTTCGAGGGAGGGAAGGTGCTGTGCGAAGGTGGGGCGGAAGCCCTGCGCCTGCCCCGGTGTGGAGACGTATCCCCGCTGCCGGAGGTGCATTTTGCCTTTGAGCTGGATGGCAAGCCGGTTTTCCTGTGCATTCACGCGCCTGCGTCCCTGCCTTCGGGCTTCTCCATGGTGCAGGCAAGCGCCCTTCGCAATGCCGTCCCCCAGCAGCTTGCCTGGGCGGTGGGCGTCGGCGGCAGTCTCGCCCGGTGGTATCAGGCCACCTCCTTCTGCGGATGCTGCGGCGGTGCTATGGCCGACAGCCAGACAGAGCGGGCCAGGATTTGCACACGGTGCGGGCAGACCGTCTATCCGAAAATCTGCCCTGCCGTCATTGTCGCTGTGACCGATGGCGACCGGCTCCTGCTGACCCGATACCAGGGTCGCCCCTTTCGCTCCTATGCCCTGGTGGCCGGATTCAACGAAATCGGCGAGAGCCTGGAGGACACCGTGCACCGGGAGGTGTGGGAGGAGACCGGCCTGCGAGTAAAGCAGCTACAATTCTACCGCTCCCAGCCCTGGGTATTCACCGATTCCCTGCTGATGGGCTTTTTTGCCCAGCTCGACGGCAGCGATGTGATAAGCAGGCAGGAGAGCGAGCTGGCAGAGGCTGGCTGGTTTTCCCGGGACAAGCTGCCCCAGGAGCATTCCACCATCTCTCTGACCGGCGAGATGATCGAGCTGTTCCGTAAAGGCAAAGCGCCATAGTAAGAGGTAACAATCATGGATGAACAAAATATTGACCACCAGACCCCGGAGGAGCCCGCAAAAAAGCCAAATATGGATGCATTTTATCTCATCCGCATCCTGATCGGCGGATATTTGATCTATCTCGCCTGGGGCCTTGCCTCCGGCATCTTCCAGGGCACAACCACAGGCAAGGCGCTGATTCTCTGCGCGATTATGGCGGCGGTTTTTGCCCTTGCCGGTGCAGGTCTCATAGGCTGGAGCCTGTGGCTACTGATGCGTAAGAAATGAGGGATATCATGAAGCAAAGCTTTCTTTGTCTGCTGCTGCTTCTTTGCCTGCTGGCAGGCGGCTGTGGGGTGCTGGCCCCCGCACTCCAAGACGGACCGCTGGCAGCGCAGGAGCAGCCCATAGAGCAGCTACCTCAGCGCGAAGAGGAGGCTGCATCCGATTTCGTTCTAAGCAAGCCTGTGCTGTACTGTGCCGCGGCAAGCTATACGGTGAATTCTGTGCAGATTCAGTTCTATTTTAGCCAGCAGTACATGAACGCCCTCAATACCTACGGTGAGCTGGCCTTTGATCCCGAGCAGCCGCTGATCGACCAGCCCTATGACGATACCCAGAGCTGGGAGGAATTTCTCTTCTCCCAGGCCATGGCCCAAGCGGAGCAGACTGCGCAGCTCTGCCTGGCTGCAAGGGCCGAGGGCTTTACCCTCCCGCCCGAAAAGTCCCTGGGGGATCTGGAGGCCACAACTGCGGAAGCCGCAAAGAAAGCCGGCTGTGTGGATTCCTCCGGCGAGGGCAATGTGGAGGCCTACCTCAACGCCTGCTATGGCGACGGAGCAACCTTTGCAGGCTATCAAAAGTTTATGGAGGATACGGCGCTGGCTTCGGCCTACACCGACTATCTGACCAACGCCCCGGAATATACCGACGAAATCCTTTCCGCTGTTTACGACAACTACTCGGAGAGCTACATCGAGACCTTCCACATTTTGAAAGACGATACCCGGCAGATGGATATACGGCTGATCCGCTTTTATCCCGATAACCTCGACTCCGAGGACGACTGGGCAGCAGCCGAGCTTCGGGCCAAGGCCGTGCAGGAGGAATTCCAGGCTTCGCCCTCGGACGAAACCTTTGCCGCCCTGTCGCAGAAATATACAGAGGAATTCCACGCGCCCGAGGGCGGCCTCTACACCCAGGTAGAGCCTGGCATCATGAGTGAAGCAATCAACGCTTGGCTCTACCCCGAATCCGGCGCAAGAAGCTCCGGCGATTGCACCCTCCTCCGAGAGGAGGACGCTTGCACACTGGTGTATGTATCCGCGCTCAGTGATCGTCCCTTCTGGATGATCGTTGTCGATCGAGATCTGCGCTACTCGGAGTATCGGGCCAAGCTCGATGAAATCCAGGCACAGTATGAATTCACGTACTCCCCTGAAAATGTAGACCTGCGCGTGCCCACCGCGCATACCGCCAAAGACAAAATCCCAGATGGCGTCGAGGCAGTGGGCTGACACAATATACACGCGGGCACTCCGCGGGAAAGAAGGTACTTAATGGAAGAAATGAACAAGCCGTTGGAGCAGGAGGAGCTTTCTGATCTGACCGAGCAGCAGGAAATCGACGCATCGGAGATAGCCGACGCAGCCGAGGAAATCCCGGTGGAAGAGCCTGTAACCGAAGAAAAACCCGAAAAAAAGGAAGAAAAGCCTAAGAAGAAATGGACCGCCGGTAAAATCTGGGCGATTGTCCTTGGCGCAATTGCGCTGAATGTTCTTCTGGTGGTATGCCTGATGCTGGTCTTCAAGGGCGCAATCACCAAGGCCATCCAGGAAGACCCCACTCTTGCCCAGCAAATTGAGCAGCTCCAGGAGAAAACCGAAAACAAAACCGATGCGGAAGCGGATAATACCCCCTCCCATGTGGACATGGACGCCCTCCAGTCCACCAGCTCCTATGCCTACACGGACGAATCCTTGTCTGAAAAGTATAATGCGGAAATCATAGCCCGCGTCGGCGACCACGAGCTAAACGGTGCAATGTTCCAGATTTTCTACTGGTCCATGGTGTATAATTATCTCAATACCAACAGCCAGTATACCTCTTATCTTGGGCCGGATGTCTCCACGCCTCTGTCTGAGCAGAATTATGGCGAGGACACCACCTGGGAGCAGTACTTCCTGGAGATGGCCCTGGAGACCTACCTGCAGAATGTCGCCCTCTATGAAGAGGGTGTCGCTCACGGCGTCACGCTGAGCGAGGAAGCAGAGGCCAACCTGGCTGCCATGCCCGATGATCTGGCCGCCCAGGCAGAGGAATACGGCTTCGATACTGTGGACGCCTATCTCTGCCAGAGCTTTGGCCCCTGCGTCACGCTGGATGATTACATGGATTATTACCGCCTCTACACCACAGCGGTTGCCTATGCCGACGTGCTCCAGAATGATATTACGGTTACGCCGGAAGAGGCAGAGGCCTTCTACGACGAAAACGCCGACTCCTATGTCCAGCAGGGCATTGATAAGATCGACCAGAACGTGGTAAATGTGCGCCATATCCTGATCCAGCCCGAAAAGGACATCGACACCGACGACGATCTCACCCCCGATGACAGCAGCGACGAGGCCTGGGCCGCCGCCGAAAAGTCTGCGCAGGAGGTCTATGACAACTGGAAGCTCGATCCCACCGAGGAGAACTTCGGCAAGCAGGCCGCAAGTGCCAGCTCCGACACCGGCTCCGCCGAAAATGGCGGTCTCTATGAAGGCGTTTATCCCGGCCAGATGGTAGCGGAATTCAACGACTGGTGCTTCGACGCAGCCAGAAAGCCCGGCGATACCGGTATCGTCCGCACCAGCTTTGGCTATCATATTATGTATTTCGTCGGCACCGGAGATGTCGTCTTCTGGCGCTCTCAGGCAGAGTACGACTGCAAGTACGATAAGTTCGACGCTATCCTGGATGAAATCTTCGGCAAATATACCCTCGACACCGACTACAGCAAGCTGCACATCTACGATATTATCGCCTTCAATGCCGCGCAGAATGCCGCCGCAACAGAAGAAATCGTCGAGTCCATCCAGTAAACATCACGCCCCATCAAATTACAGCCCTGTTCGGATATCCGCAACAGGGCTGTACGAACTTATAATGAAAAGGAGACTGTTACTATGGGCCTTATCAAGGCAGCCTTGGGTGCCGCAGGCGGCGTCCTGGCAGATCAGTGGAAGGAATACTTCTACTGCGAAGCCCTTCCCACAAACGTCCTGGCCACCAAGGGCAAAAAACGCACCTCCGGCCGCTCCTCCAATACCAAGGGAAGCGACAATATCATTTCCAACGGCTCCGTCATTGCCGTCGCCGATGGCCAGTGCATGATCATCGTGGAGCAGGGCAAGGTGGTAGAGCTCTGCGCCGAGCCGGGCGAATTCACCTACAACACCTCCACGGAGCCTTCGATCTTCTCCGGCGAATTGGGCAGCAGCATCGTTGAATCCTTTAAGGCCATCGGCAAGCGCTTTACCTTCGGCGGTGAAGCCCCCAAGGATCAGCGGGTCTACTACTTCAACACCAAGGAGATCATGGGCAATAAGTACGGTACGCCCTCCCCGATTCCCTTCCGGGTGGTGGATCAGCGGGCCAACCTGGATGTGGACATCTCGCTGCGCTGCTTCGGTGAATACAGCTACCATATCTGCAACCCGATGCTCTTCTATTCCAACATCTGCGGCAATGTGACCGAGGCCTACACCCGCGACAAGCTCGACAGCCAGCTCAAGACCGAGCTCCTCACCGCCCTCCAGCCCGCCTTTGCCAAAATTTCCGACATGGGCATTCGGTATAGCGCCATCCCCGGCCATACCCAGGAGCTGGCGGATATCCTCAACGACGTGCTGTCCAACAAATGGCGCAACCGCATTGGCATTGAAATCGTCGCCTTCGGTGTCTCCTCCGTCAAAGCCAGCGAGGAAGACGAGGCCATGATTAAGGAAATGCAGACCCTGCAAAATCCCACGATGCTGGCTGCCCGCCTGGGCGGTGCGCAGGCAGAGGCCATGAAGGCCGCCGCCTCCAATACCGCCGCTGGCCCCGCCATGGCCTTCATGGGCATGAACATGGCCGGCGCAGCCGGTGGCATGAATCCGGCCACGCTCTTCCAGATGGGCCAGCAAATGCAGCGGACGGCCCCGGCTCCCTCAAATGGCTGGAGCTGCGCCTGCGGCAAAACCGGCATCGTCGGCAACTTCTGCCCCGAGTGCGGCGCAAAGAAGCCCGCCCCAAAGCCCCCCGCAGGAAGCTGGACCTGCGCCTGCGGCGCGACTGCCACCGGCAACTTCTGCCCCGAGTGCGGCGCAAAGAAGCCCGTGACCCCGGCAGGAGACGGCTGGGTATGCACCTGCGGTGCCGTGAACAAGGGGAAATTCTGCGCCGAATGCGGGGCAAAGAAGCCCGCCGGAATCCCGCAGTACCGCTGCGACAAATGCGGCTGGGAGCCTGCCGATAAATCCAAGCCCCCCAAATTCTGCCCCGAATGCGGCGA
>JAZLFG010000031.1:0-27450 GCA_045615685.1 Faecousia sp. | reverse complement strand
CTGAAGCAGATGAAGGTCGTGCTCCAGCGCCCGCTTCTCGATGGCCCGGGCCTCGGGAGAATCGGTGGTGAACAGCTCGACAGGAGCGCCAAAGCGGACATTGATCGAATCCACATAGTCGATGAGCTGCAAAAGCTCGTTATCGTCCACATACTCCCCCAGCCAGCCGCCAAATTCGGTGGTAAAGTTGTATTTTCCATCCGAGAAGGCCCCTGCCCCGCCAAAGCCCGACATGATGGCGCAGGGCTTGCAGGAGATACACTCCTTCACCTTCCCCGCCACAATGGGGCACTGGCGACGGTAAATATCGGTGCCCATTTCCAAAATCACAATTTTCAGATGCGGTTTCAGATGCAGCAGCTCATAGGCCGCAAACACACCGGCAGTTCCCGCGCCGATCATGGCAACATCATACATCGTAAGGTCCTCCTTTTGCGCTTTCGTCTACAGTATAGCATGGCAAAGGGAATTTGTAAAATTTCTTTTCCTTGTAGAGGGCATGGGCAATGGCTACAAGATATTGTGGCCCTCCAAAAATGAGCGACATTTTTCCCCTTTTTCTTCGCTTGTCCTTGGGGAACTGCTGTGTTATAATGTTTTGTACACGATTTGTGGGAATATCCACACAAAAGGAGGGCGGACATGGAAGAGCAGCTTGTACTTTCCCGCATTGCGGTGCGCAAGCTCCTCGGCGGGGGCAACGCGGATGCGGCCCTGCTGTATCTCTATCTCTGCGACCACCGACCACCCCAGGAGGCCGGAAAAGCGCTGGGCATGAGCGAAGACCGCCTGCACCGGGCAGGCGCTGCTCTGCGGCAACTGGGATTGCTTCCCGAAGCACCAAAGCCCATTGAACGGACGCCGGAGAAGCCCACCTATACCGAGGACGACATCCTTCACGAGGTAGGGCGCGGAGCGGAGTTCTCTCTGCTGGTGCAGGAGACGCAGAGAAGGCTTGGTCGGGTGCTCTCCACGGAGGAAATGAAGGTACTTTTGTCCTTTTCCGATTATCTTGCCCTGCCGTCGGACGTCATTGCGCTTTTAATCACCTACTGCATTCAAAAGAATCGCATCCGTGGCGTGCATCGTGCTCCCTCCATCCGTACCATTGAGAAGGAGGCCTACTACTGGGCAGACCACGGCATCGACACCTTAGAGGACGCTGCCGCCTATTCCCAGCAGCAGCTCCAGCTCCAGGGGCAGATCGGCGAAATTCGCATTGCCCTCCAGCTAGAGGGACGGCGGCTGACCATGGCGGAGGAAGCTTATGTGCGCCAATGGCTGAGTCTGGGCTTTGGAAAGCCGGAAATTCATCTGGCCTATGAAAAGACCTGCCTGAACAAGGGCGCACTCGTCTGGCCCTATATGAACCGCATCCTTCAAAGCTGGCACGAGCAAAATTTGCACACCCTGGCCCAGATTGAGGCGGGAGACAGTGCCCCCAACCGGCGCAGCAGCGCAAAGGAAGCAGCAAAGCCAAACAGTTCAGAAATTAAGGCAGCCTATGAGCGGCTGCTGGCGGAGGAGGGATAAGAAATGGCATATTCCGAGGCAGTGCTCCAAAGAGCCCGGCTTCGTCTTTCTCAAGCCAGGGCGGAACGGGAAGCAGAGAATGCCCACCACCGCGCCCAGGCCTATGCCCGCTTTCCCCGCCTGGCGGAGATCGACCGGCAGCTTTCCGGCACGGTGGCCCAGGCGGTGGCGGTCAGCTTCCGTCGGGGGGAGGATCCCAGCGCCGCCATTGCAGCCCTGCGGGAGGAAAATCTGGCCCTCCAGCGTGAGCGGGCCCGGTTCGTATCCCAGCTAGAGGAGGGGTATCTCGACGACACGCCCCTGTGCCCGCACTGCGGCGGCAGCGGCTATGTGGGCGAGCAAATGTGCGAATGCCTGCGGGAGCTGTGTCGGCAGGAGCAGAAGAAGGAGCTAACCAGCCTTCTGTCCGTCGGAGGCGCCCGGTTTGAGCACTTCCGGCTGGACGTTTATCCCGATGATTATAACGCGGAATACGGCTGCAGCGCCCGGCAGATGATGCGCCTGATTTTAGGCCGCTGCCAGCGCTACTGCACAAATTTTAAGCCCGACGCAGGAAATATGCTCTTCACCGGCGCACCCGGGCTGGGTAAGACCCTCCTGTCCGCCTGCATTGCACGCTCCGTAGCCGACGGAGGACACAGCGTGGTCTATGAAACAGCCATTAAAATATTCTCAGAGTTTGAAATCGCAAAATTCAGCGATTATTCTGCGTCCATGCTCACCCGCACGGAAAAATATCTGCAAAGTGACCTTCTGATCATCGACGACCTTGGCAGCGAGATGACCACCCAGCTCACCCAATCTGTGCTCTATACCCTCGTCAACACCCGCCTCATGGAAAACCGCGCCACGATCATCTCCACCAACCTCACCCGCGATACCCTGTCAGCCCGCTATTCCCCCGCCATCTGCTCCCGCATTCTGGGCACATACCAGCTACTACAATTTCTGGGAACCGACCTGCGCACGGAAAAGCCGGTTCCTCAATGCCAAAAATATTAAAATTGTACCGGTGGAAGATCATTATGATCTGCCACCGGTATTGTTATCTATCTTATATTACATTATATATTGACTGCTTGCGCTGCGGCTGCGCCGCCTTTTTCCGGCTGAAAAGTGGGTACGATCTGGCGCAGGAGGTCACGGATATCGCCATCTGCCTGGTGGCAGGCAGCTTCGAGCTGCTTGAGCTGCCGGGCAAACTTTGCATCATCCATCTCCAGGGGCTTACCGATGTAGATCAGGTGGTTGACGGTGGAGCGCATCCCCTCCTCGTCCAGCAGCAGCTCTTCAAAGAGCTTTTCGCCGGGACGAAGCCCCACATAGTGTATCTCAATGTCCGTATCCGGTTCGTAGCCGGACAGACGGATCATATTGCGGGCAAGATCGTCGATGCGCACCGGCTCACCCATGTCCAGCACATAGATTTCGCCGTTTTTGGCATAGGCGCCCGCCTGGAGCACCAGAGATACCGCCTCGGGAATCGTCATAAAATAGCGGATAATGTCTTTGTGCGTGACGGTGACTGGGCCACCCTGCTCAATCTGGCGGCGGAACAGCGGAATGACGCTGCCATTAGAGCCCAGCACATTGCCAAAGCGCACGCAGACAAAATTCGTCTTGGAGCGGCGGCTGAAGGACTGCACCAGCATCTCGCAGATCCGCTTGGTGGTACCCATGACGTTGGTGGGATTGACCGCCTTATCGGTGGAAATCTGCACAAAGGTCTCAACGCCGTAGCGGTCTGCCACCTCGCACAGGTTCCGGGTGCCGAACACATTATTTTTCACCGCTTCCTTGGGGCTGTCCTCCATCAGCGGCACATGCTTATGCGCTGCCGCATGGTAGACAATTTGGGGGCGGTAGGTTTTAAAGATATGCTCCAGCCTTGCCTTGTCGCGCACAGAGCCGATAAGGATTTCCAGAGAAAGCGCCGGATATTTGCTGCGAAGCTCCTGCTGAATGTCATACGCGCCATTTTCGCAGATGTCAAAAATCAAAAGCCGCGACGGCCGGTATATCGCCAGCTGGCGACACAGCTCCGAGCCGATGGAGCCGCCGCCGCCGGTGACCAGAATGACCTTACCCTCTACATAGCGGCCGATTTCCTCCAGGTTGACCTTTACGCTATCCCGCCCCAGAAGATCCTCGATCTGCACATTGCGAATTTGCCGCACATCCAGACGGCTGGAGGCAATCTGAGTAATCGAAGGCAGCAGCTTGGTCTCACAGCCGGTGCTTTGGCATAGCTGCAAAATTTCTCGCTTTTGAATGGCCGTCGCGCTGGGTATGGCCAGAATGATCTGCTCGATCTGATAGCGCCGAACCGCGGCAGGAATCTGCGCCCTGCCTCCCACAATGGGCACGCCCCGCAAGCGGCGGCCCTGCTTACGCACATCGTCATCGATGATGCAGACGATCTTATTGCGGGAGGTATCGGACTCGTTCAAATCCTGCAGCGCAACGGATGCAGCAGCGCCGGCGCCAACAAGCATCGTTTTGATCTTGTGGCTGCCGTTATTCCTGTGAAAAAGTGCTCGGATAATTCGGTAGGAGAAGCGCTCAATAATAATTGCCACTGCAAGAAATACAGTGTTGAACACATAAAAGCTAAGAGAGACATTCGTTTTCAATAAGTACATTAAAAACAGTTGCAAAACGGAGACAAACACCGCAGATACCAGAATGCGGCCAATCTCGTCCAGCCCAGCAAATTTCCACAGGCTGGAATAAAGACCCATCAGTGCAAAAACAAGCAGCGCTAAAACCGTATAGATCGGAGCAAAGGAAATAACCTGGCCTATGTATTCAGAATCCAGCATCCTTGAAAAATCAAATTCAAAGCGCAGTGCCAAGGAAATACACTGCACCAAATTGGCCAGCAATGCGTCAAAAAACAGCAACAAAAAAACACGGACAAACCGTCCCATACGCTCAGAGTGTGGTAGAGAATTCACTTGTGTGTTCATATGTAATCAAATTCCTTTGTAACAGCACTTTATTAGAAAGCTCCAAAACGAAAAAATGCTTCCTGAGTTAATTCCGCAGAGGTGCCACTTCAAATTTTTCATCTTTTCAGACTTTTTTTATTATATAGTCACTTTCATAAAAATACAACTATAATTTGAAAAAAGACGAAAAAAAGCGAATGGGTGCAAACATTCGTTCAGGCCATGGACGAACCACCGCTCTCCCCTTGCAGCAGGTATCGGCGATAGGCGCGGGCGGTGGGAAATTCCTCGCAGACGATCCGATCGTCAGAGATTTGGTAGCTCCCCGCCAGCTCACCGCTGTCGATGGAAAAATAGCAGCCCGTGGCAAACAGCGCGCCGGTGGAGCGTCGGCCGAACAGATCCCGGGAGATGCGGCGAAAGCCGGGATTCTCCGGTACGTCATCCGGCCGCGTCAGATCTGCCGGACAAATGAGCAGTCGCCCGTCGCCGCAAATCACGACGCCTATGGCCCGGCTGCACATCCGAATCGGATCCGGGCAGTACACCGACATATCATGATAGTAGGCAATAAAGCCGCCCCGGCAGGGCACACCGCTTTGGGCAATGAGCTGTTCAATCATCTTTGGCGTTCCTTTCTACGAATGTCACAGTCTGGATCCGTGCCGTTTAGGCACAGTAAGCGTGGAATCTTCTGCAAGGCGGCATGGCAATGTCGCCAATCGCTGGGATTTATAGATAGTATATCGCAGCCTTGGATAAAAATCTATTGCTTTTTTTACTACCAGCGCCACCAGCGGCACCATACCCGGCCACATTGGTACCGAGTAGCCCAAAAGCACCCTCGCTGCCGGAAAGGCCAGGACCAGAGAAATTGCTGCCTGCAAAAGCTTTGCGCCAAGGTAGCCCCGAGGCCGCAGTCCCGCCGCCTGCCATTGCCCCGCCGCCTGCATGTGCACGCACAGACCGCCCCAGCTGATCATCCCCTCGCTCAAAAGAAATTGCACGCCCAAACCTTTTGTGCCCGTTATGGCAGTAAGGCCGCTGGGCAGATCCACCATCCCGCTGACCAGAGCCGTCGCAAAGCTTTCATCCAGGTGCATCCGGGCACACAGCCACCGGATTGGAGCCAGCCCGAGTCGAAGCGCTACGGCAAAGAACACCACATAGCCGCAAAGCTCTGCCACGCAGACAAAGCTACCTCGCAAAATTTCCGGAAACGGCTCCGGCGCCCGGGCACGCACAGGAGTCAATGCGTCTAATTTGTAAGTACGCGTCGAGGCCAGCAAAAGCCCCGTAAACACAGCGCTCAAAATATGAATCAGATACAGCGCAGCGCAGACCTTGATCTCGGGGAACAGCATGGCTCCCACCATGCCGAAAAAAATGGCAGGGCCCGTATTATTGGCAAAAAGAATCAGGCGCTCCGCCTCCTCCTTTTTGAGCACGCCTGCCCGGTATAGTTCGCAGGCGGTGTGCACGCCCAGGGGGTAGCCGCCGCAAAGCCCCATCAAAAATGCCCCCATTCCCGCCGCCGGGACGCCGAACACGCGGCAAGACAGCCGGTTGCCCCGCTGCAAATCCAGCGCACCACTTTGCGTCAGGTACCTTGCCGCCACGCAAAACGGAAACAGGGACGGAAACACCACCGTAGCCGCCTGGGTCACGGCCCGGGCCGCCGCCTCCCTCGCCTCGCTTGCCCACAGCATCAGAATTGCCAATAAAAAAACAGGTGGCAGCACCCGCCACAGCTTTCTCTTCATTTTATCACCCCATTTTCATGGTATGCGACCGGTCAAGAATCATGCCGCGTCCTCATAAGATGCATAGGAGGTGGCGCAATGTCAAAAACAGGAGAACTTGTGAAGCGAATGACCGAGCGGCTCGATCTGCCCCCAGAAGTGGTGGGACGTGAATCCCAGGTGCTGCTCAGCGGCAGCCATCAGGTCACAGTGGAAGGCCACCGAGGCATCCGGCTCTACGCACCCGAACGCATCGAGGTGCGTGGCCTTAAGGGTGCTGTGTGCATTGATGGAGCGGGGCTGCAGGTGGCCTTCCTGAGCGCCCAACGGCTGTGCATCCGGGGCAGAATTGAAGCCCTCACGCTGGAGGGCGTCGAATGAAACGAATTCTGGATTATTTTCGGGGCTGCTGCCGCCTCACCCTGCGGGGCTGCGACCCAGAGCGATGCCTCGATCGACTGCTGGGGGCGCAAATTCCCTTCTGGCACGTGGAAAA
This sequence comes from Faecousia sp., assembly GCA_045615685.1. GTDB lineage: Bacteria > Bacillota > Clostridia > Oscillospirales > Oscillospiraceae > SVMC01. Next base: position 20,728 of record JAZLFG010000031.1, on the reverse strand, counting down.
AACGGACAATTTTACCCTTTCTCTCACCGCCTATCAAGCAGATGTGCCCCTTGCCACCGCCCTCTCCCAGCGGTGCCAATGTGAAACGGAGGTTCAAATTCTCCACAGTCTTCGCGGAGACTTCTATGGCCTGACGCGGCGCTGGGTACTGCTGGTGGGTATGCTCGGCGTCATCGCGGGCGCAATCTATCTTCCAAATTTCATTGTGGCATTCGATGTGGAGGGCTGCGTCGAGACAGAGCCTGCCGAAATTTTGCGGGCCCTGGAATCCGTGGGCATCGGCTTTGGTACCTGGGGCCCAAGCATCGACAGCGAGCAAATACGAAACGAGCTGCTCCGCATGGTGCCGGAGCTTCGATGGATTGCGGTAAACTGCTCCGGCCTTCGGGCCACAGTACTGGTCACAGAGCACAGCGAGCCTGCGCCCATTTTGCAGCGGCAGGGCGCCGCCAATCTGATCGCCTGCGCCGACGGCGTAGTCACGCGGGTGGAGGCGCTTGCAGGGCAAGCTGTCTGTGCGCCGGGAGATGCGGTACTGGAGGGTCAGGTGCTGGTGTCCGGCCTGGTAAATCTGGAGCGCTGCACCATGACAACCCGCGCTTTGGGCGAGGTCTACGCCGACACCCGCCGCCAAATTACCGTCGTGACCCCTCAAATTCGCACCCAAAAGACGCCAGAGGGTGTGAAGGGTCGAAGCATCTACCTGTGCGTGGGAAGAAAAAGAATAAAAATATGCGGAAGTAGTGGAATTTTCATGGGGGATTGTGTTAAAATAATAAAAAGGAAGCGCTTGACACTGCCCGGGGGCTACACCGTCCCGTTGGGGCTTTGGATTGAGACCTACTACCGCACAACGCCAAAGCCCTCTCAATTGGAGGATGCAGCGGGAAAAGCCCTTCTAAGCAGCTACGCCAGCCGCTGGCTCGACGGTGCGCTGGTTGCCGGGCAGGTGCACACGCAACGAGCCGAGTTCACCGAGCGTCCCGGCCTATCCTGTCTGACACAAACCGCCTACTGCAGCGAGATGATCGCCCGCAGCGCGGAAATTCCCATACTGGAGCTGGAGCAACATGGAACGAATGATCAACGCGGAACGAATGGAACAGCTGATTGACGTGTTCGGTTCGTTCGACGAAAATATTCTGCGCATCGAGCAGGCCTTCGGGGTACATATTACCAACCGGGGCATGGAGCTGAAAATCGCAGGCGACGAGGAAATGACCGACAAGGCCGCCCGCACCATCCACGCGCTGATGCAGCTTGCCTCCAAGGGCGAGACCATCGACGAGCAGAAGGTGCGCTACCTCATCGGCCTTGTGTCCGAGGGCAACGACGACCAGGTGCAGCAAATGTCCCGGGACGTGGTGTGCATCACCGCCAAGGGCAAGCCCATCAAGGCCAAGACCGTAGGCCAGCAGAAATATATGAAGGCCATCACAAAAAGCACCGTCACCATCGGCGTCGGCCCCGCCGGTACCGGCAAGACCTACCTGGCCGTGGCCGCCGCAGTGGCAGCCTTCCGAAGCCGGGAGGTGGATCGCATCATCCTCACAAGACCTGCCGTGGAGGCCGGTGAACGGCTGGGCTTCCTGCCCGGCGATCTGCAAGACAAGGTCGATCCCTATCTGAGGCCCCTGTACGACGCCCTCTTCGATATGCTTGGCCCGGAAACCTACCAGAAATATCTCGAACGGGGCAGCATCGAGGTAGCCCCCCTGGCCTATATGCGAGGCAGAACCCTGGACAACAGCTTCATCATCCTCGACGAAGCGCAGAACACCACTCGGGAACAGATGAAAATGTTCCTGACCCGCCTGGGCTTCGGCTCCCGGATCGTCATCACCGGCGACATCACCCAGATCGACCTGCCCTCCGACAAAACCTCCGGCCTCAAGGACGCCATTCGGGTGCTCGACGGCGTGGAGGACATCTCCATCTGCCGCCTGACAGCCTCCGACGTGGTGCGCCACGCGCTGGTGCAGCGGATCGTCGCCGCCTACGAAAGCTACGAGAAGCGCCACGAGGGCCCCAAGACCCCGGGCAAGACCTTCAAGAGGAAAAAGCCATGAATCACCACATTGCCGTCTCCTTTGAAAAGCCGTCGCTCAATACGCTTGGGCTAAACCTTCACCTGCGCCGGTGCATTCGGGCCGTGCTGGAGGTGCAGGAAATTCCGGTCCCCTGCGAAATCAATGTGCTGGTCACCGACAACCTCGGCATTCGCGCCATCAACCTCGCCTACCGAAACATCGACGCAGCCACGGATGTGCTGTCATTTCCCATGTTTTCCTTCGAGCCGGGCAAGCTCCCCAAGGATCTGACGCCGTACCTCGACACGCAGACGAGCCTTCTCCCTCTGGGGGATATGGCCATCTCCCTGGAGCGGGCCAAAGCCCAGGCAAAGGAGCTGGGCCACAGCGTAAAGCGCGAGATCGGCTATCTGGTCATCCACTCCATTTTGCATCTGCTCGGCTATGACCATCTGGACGAAGGCCCCATGAAGCGCCAAATGCGCGAAAAAGAGGAAGAAATACTGAAAAAACTCGACCTTCCAAGATAAAAAGAGGACAATTATGAACGAAAAATCTGCCATGATTACCATCGCCGGGCGGCCGAATGTGGGAAAATCCACCCTCATCAACGCCCTGGTCGGCGAGAAAATCGCCATCGTCTCCCATAAGCCCCAGACCACCCGGAACCGCATCTGCGGCATCGTCAACCGGGCAGACACCCAGTTTGTATTTCTCGACACTCCCGGCTTCCACAAGCCCCGCACCCGGCTGGGGGACTACATGGTGGAGGTGGTCAGCCGCAGTGTTGCGGATGTGGATGCGGTCATGCTGCTGGTCGAGCCCATTGCCAGCATCGGCCCTCAGGAGGAGGGCCTGATCGCCCAGCTCCGCGCCGCCCAGATGCCCGCCATTCTGGTCATCAACAAAATCGACACCGTGGAAAAGGAGACCCTGCTTGCGGTCATCGCCCTCTACAGCGCCCAGTACGACTTTGACGCGGTGCTGCCCATCAGCGCCAAAAACCGCGAGGGTCTGGACGAGCTGATGGCCGAGTGCGAAAAATACGCCGTGGAGGGCCCCAAATTCTTCCCCGACGATATGCTCACCGATCAGCCCGAGCGCCAGATTGCCGCAGAAATTCTTCGGGAAAAAATGCTCTGGTGCCTGGAGCGTGAGGTACCCCACGGTACCGCCGTGGAGATCACCCGCTTTTCTGAGCGAGAAAACGGTATTCTTGATATCGACGCCACCATCTACTGCGAAAAAGCCAGCCACAAGGGCATTATCATCGGCAAACAGGGCGCAATGCTCAAGAAAATCAGCTCCATGGCAAGGACAGACTGTGAGCGCTTCTTCGGCACCAAGGTCTTTCTGCAAACCTGGATCAAGGTCAAGGAAAACTGGCGGGACAACCAGCACCTGATCCGCAATTTCGGCTACGACCAATAATTTGCAGGGTTATCTGCGGACGTTCCGGCAAACCTAGGAATAGAATGTAGCGCGATCTTTCTTGGATACGGAGGTTTGCCCATGGATTCGAAGCTATACTGGTCGCTTTTTATGGACACCGGCGCACCGGAAGCCTATCTTCTCTACCGCAATGCGCGAAAACAGCAGGATCGGGCAAACACCTGAGCCTGCTACATATGTGGAGTGCCTATGTATTTGAAAACCGAAGCTCTGGTGCTTCGCCAGACTCCCTGGCGGGAAAATGACCGCCTTCTAAATGTGCTGACCCGGGAGCACGGGAAAATGACCTTCCGGGCCAGAGGCGTGGGCGGCAGCCGCAGCCGACTCAAAAGCAGTTGCCAGCTTCTCTGCCTCAGCGAATTCACGGTGTTTGAGCATCGGGGGAGCTTTGTCATTGATGAGGCCGTACCGCTGGAAATGTTCCTGGGGCTGCGGCAGGATTTGGAGTTATTATCCCTCGCCACCTATTTTGCCCAGGTGGCAGAGCTGGTCGCCCAGGAGGATTGCCCAAATCCGGAGCTGCTGTCCTTGTGCCTCAACGCCATGCATGCTCTGGGAACGCTTCACCGGCCGCAGGCGCTTGTGAAGGCAGCCTTTGAGCTGCGCTGCGCCTGCCTCGCGGGCTATGCGCCGATGCTGGCAGCCTGCCCGGTCTGCGGAAATCCTTCGCCCGACCGTTTTCATCTCTCTCAGGGCTGCGCTTTATGCGCAAGCTGCCAGATAGAGCGCTCCGAAGAAGTGCCCGTAAGCCCCGGGATGCTTCAGGCCATGCGCCACATCGTCTCAAGTGATCCCGGACGACTATTTTCCTTCCGGCTGGGGGAGGAAAATCTGCGGCAGCTCAGCGCCCTCACAGAGCGCTACCTGATGACCCAGCTTGAGCGGAGCTTTTACACTTTAGATTTCTATAAATCCCTAATATAAGAAATATATCGGAGATATTATGTCAGAATTATATGAAAAATCCTTAAAAAAATTAGAACTGGATCGAATTCTGGAGCAACTGGCCGACCTCACCGGCTGCCCCGAGGCTGCCCAGCGATGCCGGGAGCTTCGGCCCCTACGTGACGTGGACGACGTGCGCTACGCGCAAGCACAAACCGCGGCCGCCTGCCGTCTCATGGAGACCAAGGGCGCACCGGGCTTTCGCGGCAACCAGGATGTCTGCGCCTCCCTTTTGCGTGCCCAGCAGGGAGGCTGCCTGTCTCCCATAGAGTTACTTCGCATCGCGGCGGTGCTTCGCTGCGCCAGAACCGTCAAGGCCTACGGCGACACCGACTATGTGGAATCGGTGCTCGATCCCCTGTTCGCCCAGTTGACCCCCAACCGCTTCCTGGAGGAGCGGATCACCAGCGCCATTATCGCCGAGGACGAAATTGCCGACGCGGCCAGCTCGGAGCTTGCCTCCATTCGGCGAAAGATGCGTGCCCAAAGCGCCAAGATCAAGGAATCTCTCAGCAAGATTATCTCCTCCCCCACCTATGCCAAGGCGCTGCGCGAGCCCATCATCACCATGCGGGGCGACCGCTATGTGGTACCGGTCAAGGCAGAGAGCAAATCCGCCGTGCCGGGTCTGGTGCACGATGTGTCCTCCACCGGCAGCACCCTCTTTATCGAGCCCATGAGCGCCGTCAACGCCAACAACGCCCTGCGGGAGCTGGCCTTGGCGGAGCAGGCTGAGATTGAGCGCATTCTGGCAGAGCTCTCCGCCATGGCCGCCGACCACCGGGAGCAAATCGAATGCGACTACCAGGTGCTCGTGGAGCTGGACGTGATCTTTGCCAAGGCACAGCTATCCTACAAAATGCGTGCCATTGCCCCGGAAATTCGCACCGATGGGCAGTTAGAGCTGTGCCGGGCCCGACACCCCCTCATTGATCCCAAGACCGTGGTGCCCATCACCGTGCGCCTTGGCGGTGACTTCGACACGCTCGTCATCACCGGCCCCAACACCGGCGGCAAGACCGTCACCCTGAAGACCCTGGGGCTCCTGACCCTGATGGCCGAGTGCGGCCTGCAAATCCCAGCGGATCACGGCAGCAGCATCTGCATCTTCCAGAGCGTCCTGGCCGACATTGGCGATGAGCAATCCATTGAGCAGTCCCTTTCTACCTTCTCCGCCCACATGAAAAACATCGTGGAGATTATCGGCCAGTGCGACCGGGATAGCCTCATCCTCTTCGACGAGCTTGGCGCAGGCACCGATCCCATCGAGGGCGCGGCGCTGGCCATTGCGCTCATTGAATTCTGCCGGGCCATGGGCAGCCGGGTGGCCGCCACCACCCACTATGCCGAGCTAAAGAGCTTTGCCATGCGCACCGACGGTGTGACCAATGCCTCCTGCGAATTCGACGTAGAAACCCTACAGCCCACCTACCGCCTGCTCATCGGCATTCCGGGCAAATCCAATGCCTTTGCCATCTCCCGGCGGCTGGGGCTTTCTGAGGATATCATCAAAAAAGCCCAGGATATGGTATCGGAAAACGACCAGAATTTTGAGGATGTGCTGCATCTTCTCGAACAGCAGCGGCAAAAAATGGAAGCTGCCCGCATCGAAGCCGAACGTCTGCGGCTTGAGACCGAACAGCAGAAGAAAAAATCCGACGAATACTATGCCCAAATTCAGCACGAGCGGGAAAAGGCCGTGCAGAAGGCCCGGGCAGAGGCACAATATATCATCGACGACGCTCGCCGCGCTGCCAACGAGGTGCAGCAGGAGCTCAAGCAGCTCCGGCATCAGATGCGTCAGATGGGCGAGGTGGAGGACATCAACTTCCGTCAATCTGACCTTCGGCGAAAGCTCAACGAAGCCCAGGACAAGCTCACAGAGAAAGCGCCTGCCGTAGAGCGTCCCAAGCCCTCCCGACCGGCACGCCCCGGCGATACGGTAGAGCTCATCCGTCTCGGCACCCACGCCACGGTGCTGGAGGTGAGCAAGGACGGCTCCTATGTCCTCCAGGCAGGCATTATGAAAATCAACGCCAAGCCGGAGGAAATCTATCTTCTGGAGCAGCCCCGGGCAGCCCAGCAGTTCATCCAAAAAACGCAGCGCGAATTCCGCAACCAGCAGACCTCCCCCGAGGTCGACCTGCGGGGCATGGACGCCCAGGAGGCCACCGGCACCCTGCAGAGCTTCCTCGATCACGCCATGCTGGCAAACCTCGGCTCTGTGCGCATCATCCACGGCAAGGGCACCGGCGTACTGCGCAAGGCGGTGCACGCGGAGCTCAAGCGCAACAAGCATGTGAAGGAATTTCGCCTCGGCGTCTTCGGAGAAGGCGAGGACGGCGTAACCATCGCCACCCTGAAATGACCGATGCGAAAGCTGGCTTGGTTTTCCTTCTCCTTTGGCGGCGCGGTGGCCCTCTATGTAGGGCTGCTGAACAGCACTTGGGGCTTCTGCCTCGGTGCAGGCCTGCTGGTGGCCTTCCTTGTGCTGCTGGCCATCAAGCGAGGTTGGTCGCGGCTTTCTCTGATCGCCCTGGGCCTCGCGGCGGGCCTACTCTGGACGGCAGGCTATGACGTTCTTCACATAACGCCAATCCAGGCAATGGAGGGGCAAAACGTTACAATCGAAGCCCTTTTGCGCGACGATCCTCAGCCCACGCGCTATGGCTCCCGGGTTTACGCTGACGCGAAGGTTTCCGGCCGCAACTGCCGACTTTTGATCTACCTGGATGATTTTCCAGAGGTACAGGCGGGCAGTCGGCTGCAATTGACCGCCACCCTGGCAGCACCGCAGGGAGAGGACTATGACCTCTATTACCGTGCCAACGGCGTTAATCTGATTGCCTATGCCCGCCCCGGCGAGACAGTTCTTCCCGCGCAAGGGCTCACCCTTCGCACCCTTCCCCTGCTTTTGCGGCGGGCGTTCCAAAATAAAATAGATGCCCTCTTTCCCGCCGACACTGCACCCTTCGTGCAGGCGCTTTTGACCGGCGACCGAAGCGGGCTCAGCTATGGGGTGTCGAATTCCCTTTCCGTCTCCGGCATTGCCCATACGGTGGCAATTTCTGGGATGCACGTGGCCATTTTGGTGGGCTTTGTGATGCTGCTGTGCGGAAATCGGCCGGAATTGACCGCCTTGATCGGCATCCCCATCATAATTCTGTTCACCTTGATGGTCGGCGCCATGCCCTCGGTGGTGCGCGCCGCGACCATGCAAATTCTTTTGCTGCTTGCGCCCCTTTTGCGCCGGGAGAATGACCCGGCCACCAGTCTGGGTGCCGCGATGCTGGTCATCCTGATCCCGAATCCCTGGGCGGTGGCAAATATTGGCTTTCAGCTCTCCTTTGGGGCAATGATGGGCATTTTGGTGCTGTCCGGCCGGGTGTATCACCGCCTGTCGCGCCATGACCTCCTGCAGCGGGCGCTGCGGCACCGCCTCCTTCGCCGGCCGGTGCACTATGTGCTGTGTACCATCGCATCCACCCTAGGCGCTTGCGCCTTTACCATTCCGCTGGTTGCCTGGCAATTTGGCATGGTCAGCCTGATAAGCCCACTGACCAACCTGCTCACCCTCTGGGCTGTCACACTGGTATTTGAAGGAGCGCTCGTGCTTTGCCTCATTGGCTTTATCTGGGCCTGGCCTGTCCGGCTGCTGGCAGGCGTGCTCTCCTGGCTCATTCGCTACATCCTCGCGGTGGCTGCCTTGATGACCCGACTGCCCCAGTCGGCGGTCTACACCGACAACGTGTATATCCTCCTGTGGCTGACCTTCGTATATCTGGCTGCCGTCTGCTGTTTCCTGCCGAGCGGAAGAAAGCTGTGGCTGCCCTGGGGCTGTATTAGCGCACTGACCCTGTGCCTGTGCCTCTGGCTGGGGCATCTGGACGGACAGGCAACATCTCTTGACCTAACCATGCTTGACGTGGGGCAGGGCCAATGCCTGGTGTTTTCCTCCGGCAACGTCACCGCCATCTATGACTGCGGCGGCAGTGGCGGAGAACAGGCCGGCGAGATCGCTGCCCGCTTCCTCCTTTCAAAAAACCGCACCCGGCTTCAGCTTCTGATTTTGAGCCACTACGACGAAGATCACGCCGGCGGCGTATGTCAGCTAATTGACAGGCTCACAGTAGAGCTTTTGTACCTTCCCGACATTCCCTGCGACACGGGTCTTCGGGAGACGATCGAGCGCAAGGCCGCACAAAAGGGCGTTGAGGTGCGCTATGTGACCGAGGATGTGCAAATTTCTTTCCAGGATTCCACGCTTCGCGTGTTCGCGCCTATGACCATGGCGTCGGAAAATGACGCCTCCGTTGGCCTTCTGTATTCCCAAGGCAGCTACGATATTTTAGCCACTGGGGATATGACCGCTGCGGCAGAACGGCTACTGCTTTCCCACAAGGATCTTCCCGACCTGGAGGTACTGGTTGCCGGACACCATGGCGCGGCCACCTCCACCTGCCATACGCTATTGGAGCTGGGTAGGCCTGAAACCGTGCTCATCAGCGTGGGCGAGCACAATTCCTACGGTCACCCGGCCGAGGACACGCTTTTGCGCATTGCTCAGTCCGGCGCCCAAATCTACCGCACCGACCAGTGCGGAACCATTACGATCAGAAGGTGAGAACATGGCAAAACAGGCAGCATCCAGCGCATTTGCAGACCTCAAACTGGCGCTGCGCCAGAAGGAGCCAGCGCACCTTTATATTTTCTTTGGGGAAGAGGACTATCTCCGCACCTATTACCTCGCAAAGCTGCGGGAGCAAGTCCTGTCCGGCGTGGCAGATACATTCAATTTCCACCGCTTCGATGCCCAGACCATGGACATTGGCGCCTTTTCCGATGCGGTAGAGGCGATTCCCATGCTGGCGGAGGCCTCCTTCGTGCAGGTGGACGATGTGGACATTTACCAGTTGAGCGCCGACGATCGGGAGCGCATGGCCGCGATTCTGAGCGACATTCCCGACTACTGCTATGTGGTCTTCGTCTATGACGCCGTGGCCTGGAAGCCGGACCGGCGGCTGCGCAAGCTCCACAGCGCCATTGAGCAAAACGCTCAATTGGTGGAGTTTGCGCGGCAGTCGGAGCAGGAGCTGACTAGCTGGGTCGCTCGCCACTTTGCAAGCCTTGGAAAGCAAATCGTCCCGGAGCTTTGCCGCTACCTGATCGTCCAGTGCGGTGCCAGCATGTCTGCCATGGACTCGGAAATTGCCAAAATTGCCGCCTATTGCACCGCCCCGACGGTCTCCCGCGCAGATATCGACGCCGTGGTGGAGCCGGTGCTGGATGCGGTGATCTTTTCCCTGACCGACGCCATCGCCGAGGGGCGCTACGAGAAGGCGCTGCAAATCCTTCGCACCCTCTGCCAAATGCAGGAGGAGCCCATCTCCATTTTAGGCGCCATTGGGGCAAATCTTCGAAAAGCTGCCGCTGCCCGGGCCCTTGCAAATCCGGACGCGCTGATGCGGCTGTATGGTATGGGCTCGTATCCTGCAAGGAAAGCCCTCGACTTTGCCCGTCGGGTGCCGGAGCGCTTTTTTGCCATTGCGCTTCCCCTCTGCGCGGAGACAGACCTCCGTTTGAAAACCTCCTATGACGATCCGCGGCGGCTTTTGGAGCTGCTGATCCTTCGCCTTGCACAGGAGGCAGCCCATGCTTAAATTAGAGCAGGCCATTGTGGTAGAGGGCCGCTATGACGCCAGTCGGCTGCGGCAAATTCTGGACGCACCGATCTTCGAGACGTCCGGCTTTGGCATTATGAACGATAAAAAGCTGCTTGCCCTCCTGCGCCGGGTGGCAGAAAAACGCGGGCTCATCATTCTGACGGATTCCGACGGCGCAGGCTTCGTGATCCGCAATTATCTGAAGGGCGCACTGCCCAAGGATCGGGTGTTCCACGCCTACATCCCCGATATCTACGGCAAGGAGCGCCGAAAGGCCAAGCCCGGCAAGGAGGGCAAGCTGGGCGTGGAGGCCATGGAGGAAGCAGTGCTCCTGAACGCACTCCAACACGCCGGCGTGCAAGCATCCGGCGAGGGGGCGCGGACGCCCATCACAAAATTCGACCTCTACACCTGCGGCCTTTCCGGCAAGGACGGCAGCAGCGACGCCCGGCGGCAGCTTCTGCACACCCTGGAGCTGCCCGAGCACATGAGCACCAACGCCCTGCTGCAAGCGCTGAACGTGCTATACGACCGGGCGGAATTTATGCGACAATTTTCCACAGACGGAGACAGAAATGATTGATATATCCGTAAAAAACATTGTAAAATCCTTTGAAGTTGGCAACAACCTTCTCGATGGCGTGAGCTTTGAGGTAAACGCCGGTGAGCGAGTTGGCATCATGGGGCGAAACGGCTGCGGCAAGACCACCCTCTTCCGCATTCTGACCGGGGAGCTGACCCCGGACGAGGGAACCATCGTGCTGGCCACGGACAAAAAACTGGGGCTCATCTCCCAGATTCCGCACTATCCCGCCGGATACTCGGTGGAGGACGTCCTCCGCACAGCCTTCTCTTCCCTGCTGGCAGCCAAGGAGAAAATGACCGCACTGGAGCAGCAAATGGGCCACAGTCCCTCCCGCCAGCTCTTGGCGGAATACGACCGACTCAGCGCAGCCTTTTCCTCCGGCGGCGGCTACGAAATGGACGTGGAGACCGACAAGGTGTGCAACGGCCTCGGCATTCCCGCCGCTATGCGAAAGCGGGAATTCGACCGCCTCTCCGGCGGCGAGAAGACCCGGGTGAACCTCGCAAGGCTCCTGCTGGAGAAAACCGACATTCTGCTTCTGGACGAGCCCACCAACCATCTTGACCTGCGCAGCGTGGAATGGCTGGAGGACTACATTCTCAAATTCCGGGGCACCGTGCTGACCATCTCGCACGACCGGTTCTTTCTCGACCGGGTGGTAGGCCGGGTCATTGAGCTTGCTGCCGGGAAAGCGGAGTTCTACAGCGGCAACTACTCGTTCTACCTGGAGGAAAAGCAGGCTCGCTTCAACCTTCAGCTCAAGCAGTATGCGCAGGAGCAGGCCAAGCTGCGGCAGCTTGGCTACACCCTGGAGCGCATGAAGGGCTGGGGCATCAACAACCGCACCCTCTACCGCCGGGCTATGTCCATCCAGCACCGGATGGATCGCATCGCCAAAACGGATCGACCCAAGACCGAGAAGGCCATGCGGGCTCGGTTCGGCGAGCAGGACTTCTACGGCGACGAGATGTTCACCATCAAAAATCTTTCAAAATCCTTCGGCGAGCGCCTGCTGTTCGCCGATGTGGAGCTGGAGGTCAAGGGCGGCGAGCGCATTGCCCTTTTGGGCGACAACGGTACGGGAAAGTCCACCTTCCTGCGCATTTTGCTGGGAGAGGAGCTCTGTGACACCGGCCGGATTCGCTTCGGTCCCACGGTGCGCTATGGGTATCTGCCCCAAATCATCCACTTTGACCATCCCGAGCGCACCTTGTATGATACCATGCTGTATGAGAAAAACTATAGTCCCCAGGTGGCGCGGGATCGGCTGGGCGCCTTCCTCTTCTCGGGGGAGGATGTGTTCAAAACCGTGGGCACCTTGTCCGGCGGTGAGCAGTCGCGGCTCAGGCTCTGTATGCTGATGGACGATAAGATTAACCTCCTGGTGCTTGACGAGCCGACAAACCATCTGGATATCAGCGCCCGGGAATGGATCGAATGCGCCATCGACGAATACGAGGGCACCCTCCTCTTCGTTTCCCACGACCGCTACTTTGTGGATAAATTCGCCACCCGGGTCTGGGAGCTGGAGAACGGAATGATCCGCGATTATAAATGCAGCTATGCCAAATACCGTGCCCTCAAAGCCTATGAGGCACAAAACCGCCAAATAGCGCCCCAAAAGCCCGAGAAAAAAGAAAAGCCCAAGGGAAATGACAAGCAGCTAGAGCGGCGAGTACGGCTCATAGAGCGAGAAATCGACGCGATGGAGAAGCAGCTCTCGGACTACGACCGACAGATCGAGGAAAATTCCTCCGACTATCAGGCTCTTTCCCGCCTCATGGACGAGCGCACACAATTAGAGGACGCTCTGGCTGAGAAAATGGAGCAATGGGAGGCCCTGGCCGGCCAACTGGAGCCGTAACCCAATTTTCAAAAATCATATGAAACTAGATAAAAAGGAGACTTCCAAATGAGCGAATCTTGTACCGGCAACTGCTCCACCTGCGGCGAAAGCTGCGGTGAGCGTCAGGAAGAAAGCCTGCTTGCCCAGGCACATCCCAAATCGAAGGTCAAAAAGGTCATTGCCGTCATGTCCGGCAAGGGCGGCGTGGGAAAAAGCACCGTCTGCGCCATGCTGGCGGTTGCCATGCAGCATAGAGGCTACCGTGCCGCCATCCTGGATGCGGATATTACCGGCCCCTCCATCCCCAAGGCCTTCGGCGTGATTGAGCCGGCAGGCTCCGAGGCCGACGGACTTTACCCCGCTCGGAGCGAAGACGGCATTGAGATTATGTCCATCAACCTGCTTTTGGAGCACGAAACCGACCCGGTGGTGTGGCGCGGCCCCGTGATTGCGGGGGCAGTCAAGCAATTCTGGACGGACGTGATCTGGGAGGACATCGACTTCATGTTCGTGGATATGCCCCCCGGCACCGGCGACGTGCCCCTGACGGTGTTCCAGTCCCTGCCCATCGACGGGATCATCGTCGTCACCTCCCCGCAGGACTTAGTATCCATGGTTGTGACCAAGGCCGTGAAGATGGCAGGCCTCATGAACATCCCCGTGCTGGGTCTGATTGAGAACTACAGCTACCTCCTCTGCCCGGATTGCGGCAAGCGCATCGAGGTCTTTGGCCGCAGCCACATTGCCCAAATTGCGACAGAACAGCACATTCCCGTGCTGGCCAACCTCCCCATCGACCCCAAGGTCGCCCAAGCTGTAGACTGTGGCCTCGCAGAAGCTCTCTCAACCGAGGTCTTGGAGCCTGCCTGCATCATCCTGGAAACCATGCTGAAATAATCCATCCTGAAATGACAATGCCAGCCTTCCCGAAAGGGTTGGCTGGCATTGTGATTTTATGAAGCGATAAAAGGTCATTCCGCCGAGATGAGGAAGTAATAGACCGGCTGTCCGCCGGGGATCAGGTTGACATCGGCGTCGGGGCAGAGCGCCTCAAAAATTTCCTTGGCTGCAAGGGCCTGGGCCTCGGTGATGTCCTCGCCGGAATAGATGGTGATGAATTCTCTGCCATCGCCCGCCACCTTTTCGGCCAGAGCGCGCAGAAGGACGGTAAGATCCCGGTCGGTGTCAAAGAGGCTGCTGCCGCAAAGGGCCAGATAATCCCCCTCGTGGATATCGTGACCGTCGAAGTCGGAGTCCCGGGCGGCATAGGTGATCTGCATGGTATCCACATGGCAGAGCGCCTCAGTCATGGCAGCCGCCAGCTCCTCTTCCTCCGCCTCGGGATCAAAGCTTAGAAGGGCCGTAATACCCTGGGGCACAGTCTTGGAGGGGATGACAATCACCTTTTTCTTTGTCAGGGGAATCGTTTGCTCGGCAGCCATGATGATATTTTTATTATTAGGAAGCACGAAAACCGTCTCTGCGGGCACCCGGACGATCTGCTGCAAAATATCCTCGGTGGATGGGTTCATCGTCTGGCCGCCGGAAATGATGCCATCCACGCCCAGGTCGCGGAACACCGAGGCTAATCCCTCGCCCGCGCAGACGCTGACGACACCATATTTCTTCTCCGGCCTTACCTCGGCAAGCTCCTGCGCATCCATCACCTTCTCGGTGTGCTGCAGGCGCATATTCTCTACCTTCACGGTGAGAAGTGCGCCATATTCCAGCGCCTTCTCAAGCACCACGCCGGGGCTGTTGGAATGGACGTGTACCTTAATGATCTCATCGTCCTCCACCAGGACCAGGCTGTCGCCCAGGCCATTCAAAAACTCCCGCAATTCGGCAGGAGATTTCTCGTTGTCCCGGGAGACGATGAATTCTGTGCAATAGCCGAAGGTAATGTCGTCCGTGTCAAAGGCGGAAAAATCCGCGCTTTCCCGCACCGCCGTGCCTTCCGTGGGTGCGACGAAATCCTCTCCCCGAACTGCCGCCATCATGCCTTCGAGCACCCGGAGCCAGCCCATGCCGCCGGCATCCACCACCCCGGCCTTCTTGAGCACCGGGTTCTGGTTGACAGTGTTGGCCAGGGCCTCCCTGCCTCCGTCGATGGCCGCCTGCAAGGTTCGCTCAAAATCGTCCTGCTCCTCGGCTGCCGCCTTGGCTGCAGCGGCAGCCAGACGGGATACCGTCAGGATGGTACCCTCGGCAGGCTTCATCACCGCGTTGTAGGCCGCTTCTACGCCCTCATTCAGAGCCTTGGCCAGCAGAACGCCGCCACACGCAGCTTCGGGCTTGAGCACCTTGGCCATACCCCGGAACAAAAGGGACAAAATGACGCCCGAATTTCCCCTCGCACCCCGAAGCAGCGCAGAAGCCGTGATGGCGGCCGCCTTGCCTAGCTTGGGCTCATCCGCCTTGCGAAGGTCATCCGCCGCCGCGTTCAGGGTCATGCTCATATTGGTGCCGGTATCCCCATCGGGAACCGGAAATACGTTCAGCTCGTTTATTTTTTCCTTATGAATCTCTATGGAGGCAGCCGCGCTGATGATCATGCGCCGGAAGGCTGCTCCGTCAATCGTATGCCTCACTTACCACACACCTCCGTTTGGCCTTGTCCATTAATCTCTGGTGACAGAATCTACAAACACATGGACTGCCTTGACCGGCGTCCCGGTCTGTGCCTGCACCACATAGCGAACCTCTGAAATAATGGACTGCCCCACAGCGGACAGATTGACGCCGTAGTCCACCACGATGTGCAGGTCAATGGAAACGGAATTATCCTCGTGGAACGTGACAAGTACACCCTTACCCATGGCCTCCCTGCGCAGCAGATGGACAAGCCCATCGGTCATAGAGCGCACAGCCATACCCTTAACGCCAAAGCAATTGGTGGCAGCTATTCCCGCAATGTGGGTAAAGACGCTGCTGCTGACAGCGATTCCACCCTTTTGAGTGTCGTGACGAATCATGCGATAACCTCCTTCTGGAATCAGCCAAAGACTGCGTATTGTATATTGTAACCGATTTTTGGAAAAAGCACAAGCCCTTTCTTTCCCTCCTAAGCCCGTCTGTGCGATACCGCTTGCCGGTAGCATTCATGCGGTACAGCTTAGCGTTGCCGCAAGATCTCATGAATTCTATTTCGCAAGAATATTCACCCATTACTGACATATAATGGAGCAAAGGGAGGCGATGGGTTTGACGTATGGCGAAGATACCGGAAAGCGGGCCGAGGCAGGGTCCCACCGGCTGACGCTGGAGGATCGGCAGCATATGAGTCTCACCGGCGTGACGGAGGTGGACTGCTTTGATGACACGGTGGTGCTGCTTCACACCAATCGAGGGCTTTTGACGGTGCGAGGAGAGGGCCTGCAATTAAAAAACCTGAATCTGGAGGGAGGTCAAGTCAGCGTGGACGGCACGGTGACGGCCATCGTCTATGAGCAGCAGGTAGCCCGCGAGGGCGGCTTTTTGCGGAGGCTGCTGGGCTGATGGAATATTCCTTGCAGGCGCAAACCCTGGAATTCCTACGAGCAGGGGGATTGGGGTTGGCGCTGGGGCTTCACTATGATATTTTGCGGGTGCTGCGCCATATGCATCCTCGCCTGACTCAGGTGCTGGACGGCTGGTTTTGCCTCAGTACCCTGCTGGCTCTGCTGGCGTTGGCCCTTTACGGGGGAGAGGGGCAGCTGCATCTGTTCATGGGCGTTGGGGCGGTGCTGGGAGCTTGCATGTATTTTCTAGGGCCTGGCAAACCGATTTACCGGGGATTGGAGCGGGCATTGAAGGCGCTCCGCCGACTGGGCTGCAGAATGGGACACGGAATAAAAAAATTTTTCCAAAAGGTCTTTTCAAATGGAAAAAAATCGGTTAAAATGATATGCGAAAGAGTAGGGAAGATTTTTACATCCCGGAAGAAAAGAGGCGAGACAGCAGATGCGAATCAAATTCAAAAAAACGACACTACTCACAAAGCTCATCGTCATGATCCTGCTGGTCTACGCCATGGTGACCCTCGTCTATCTCCAGCGCCAGCTCGCGGCCAAGCAGCTCGAACGCGAGTCGCTGGAGCAGACCTATTCCCAGGTACAGCAGGCCAACGCCGCCCTGCACAGCAGCATCGAGGCACTGGATACCGACGAAGGCATCGAAGCCGTCGCAAGGGAAAGGCTGGGGCTGGTCTCTGAAGGTGAGGTCACATTTTATGATGTAGGCAATTGACTGCACAGGCAGCACAATATAGCAAATCCAAGAGAGGAAAATGGGCGCGTTTTATGGAGTTCACAGTTGGAACAATTCTGGAAGGAACGGTCAAATCCATCACAAAGTTCGGCGCATTCATTTCACTGCCGGACGGGAAAACCGGTTTGGTACATATTTCTGAAATTGCGCACACCTACGTCAGCGAGGTGCGCGAATTTCTGACGGAGGGGCAAGAGGTCAAGGCGCAGATCCTGGCGATTGATCCTGCCGGAAGAATCAATCTTTCCATCAAGCGTGCTCAACCCCGTCCGCAGGCGCAGCCCAGAGCAAGGTCGGCTCAGGCGGCAGAACGATCTGTCAGTACCCCCCGAGTTGCCACTGCTTTAGGGAAGAATGGTATTCCCATGATGGGCGAGGTTTTACAGCCCACCGGCGATCGGATCTTTGAGGATAAGCTGAAAGCGTTTATGTCGGAATCCGACAGCAAAATTGCCGGCTGCCGCCAGTACGAGCGCAAAACCAAAAGTCGCAGAAGATAAATGTGTTAAAAACGTTTTAACGCGTTAGATAAAGCTGCCGCGGGGGAGCCTGCGGCAGCTTTTTTAGGAGGATTGTATGGGACATGTAGTCATTACGGGGGGTAGTCGAGGCATTGGCGCCCAGGCTGTGCGAGAATTTTGCCGTCGAGGCGACCGAGTCAGCTTTCTCTACGCCCACAGCCACGAAAAAGCAAAGGCTCTGGCTGCTGAGACCGGCGCAGAGGCGATATGCTGCGATATAACCAACGGCGCAGCGGTGGCAGCCGCCTTTGAGAAGCTGGGCGAGGTGGACGTACTCATCTGCAATGCGGGCATTTCCCATCAGGGCCTGGTGACCCACATTGGGGAGGAGCGGTGGAAACACCTGTTTGAAGTCAATGTCCACGGTGTCTACCGGTGCATTTGTGCGGCTCTGCCAGGGATGATTCGTCGGCAGTCCGGCTGCATCCTTACCGTGGCCTCCATGTGGGGGCAGGTGGGCGCTAGCTGCGAGGTCTGCTATTCTGCCACCAAGGGGGCGGTGCTTGCCATGACGAAGGCCCTTGCCCAGGAGTTAGGCCCCTCCAACATCCGGGTCAATGCGGTAGCGCCTGGCCTGATTGCCACGGATATGACCGCCGACCTGCCGGAGGAAGCGGTGCAAATGCTCCATGAAGCGACGCCCCTTGGCCGCAGCGGTACGCCGGAGGAGGTAGCGAAGGCCATGGTGTACCTGGCGGAAGCCAGCTTTGTGACCGGCCAGGTGTTGGCGGTCAACGGCGGCTTTGTCATCACCTGAGGGAGGCGAGCAGTCCCCGGCAGCCCTCGTTGACGTCGCGCCAGGTGGCGTCAAAATCCCCGGTGTACCAGGGATCTGCCACGTTGCCGGGATGGTCGGTGTAGTCCAGCAGCAGGCGGAGCTTCCCCTCCCGGTCGCCGCCGCACATCCTGTGCATATTGCGAAGGTTCGCGCTGTCCATGCCAATGAGCAGGTCGTATTTCTGGTAGTCCGCTCGGGTCAGTTGGCGCGCTCTCTTGCCATCGCAGCGGATGCCGTGCTCCAGGAGCTTCCGCCGGGCAGGGGGATAGACGGGGTTGCCCAGCTCCTCCGTGCTGGTGGCAGCGGAGGCAATCTCAAAATGCCCGCTGAGCCCCGCCTCCTTCACCAGCTCCTTCATCACAAATTCTGCCATTGGACTGCGACAAATATTGCCGTGGCAAACGAAAAGAATCTTAACCATACGAATTTTCCTTTCAAGCTGCTCTATTTTCAGCAGTAGTTTTTTATTATTCTACCACATTCGTCAATATTTCGCCACCTTGTTAACCTCGGTGGTCGCACTGTCTTTCAGGTTGTAATTTTTCCGAACAATAATGGCTTGTGGAACTGCTTCTGCCGTGCTATAATATGAAATAAAGAATTTTTATCGACGTACTTTTTCGTGCGTCGCAGGGAGACACTATGCAGGCTAACATCTCAATTCGTGGCGCACGGGCAAATAATCTGAAAAATGTGGATATTGTCATTCCCCGCGATAAGCTGGTGGTGCTGACCGGCCTGTCCGGCTCCGGGAAATCCAGCTTGGCCTTCGACACCATCTACGCCGAGGGGCAGCGGCGCTATGTGGAGTCTCTCTCCTCCTACGCTCGCCAGTTCTTGGGGCAGATGGACAAGCCGGATGTGGACGCCATCGACGGCCTCTCCCCGGCAATTTCCATCGACCAGAAGACCACCTCCAAAAATCCCCGCTCTACCGTGGGCACCGTCACCGAGATTTATGACTATCTGCGTCTACTCTGGGCCAGGGTCGGCACCCCGCACTGCCCGAAATGTGGCAAGGAAATCCGCCGCCAGACCATTGACCAGATTGTGGATCGCATTTCCACTCTGCCGGAAGGGACAAAATTCCAAATCCTGGCTCCGGTCGTCCAGGGCAAGAAGGGCGAACACACGAAGGTGCTGCAGGATGCCCGGAAGGCAGGCTTCGTCCGGGTGCACATCGACGGCAGTATGTATGACCTCTCCGAAGAAATTCGGCTCGACAAAAACAAAAAGCACCGCATTTCCCTGGTGGTAGATCGTCTGGTCATGCGCGAGGGGATCACCCGCCGCCTTACCGACTCCATTGAGACCGCTGTCTCGCACACCGGCGGCCTTGCGGTGCTCCATCTGGTGGAGAGCGACGAGCAGACCGTCTTCTCTCAGAATTACGCCTGCGAGGAATGTGGCGTTTCCCTGCCGGAGCTGTCCCCGCGGATGTTTTCCTTTAATAATCCCTATGGCGCCTGTCCTGAGTGCACCGGCCTTGGCTTTCTGCGAAAGGTGGACCCGGCCCTGGTGATTCCGAATCCGGAACGCTCCATCTACGATGGCGCCATCGAATGCTCCGGCTGGGGCAATATCAAAAATGACTCCATCGCCCGAATGTACTACGAGGCGCTGGCAAAAAAATACCACTTTTCTCTGACAGAGCCGGTGAAGAATCTCTCCCCAGAGGTGATGGACGTCCTGCTCTACGGCACCCGGGGCGAAAAGCTGGAGCTCCACTATGACCGGGGAAACGGCCGGGGTGTGCTGCTGCAGGCCTATGAGGGCCTGGTACCCAACATTGAGCGGCGCTATGCCGAAACCCAGTCCGATTCCATTCGGAAGGATTTGGAGGAATGCATGGCCATGCAGCCGTGCCCCCACTGCAAGGGCACTCGCCTGAGCCCCATCTCCCGGGCTGTGACGGTGGGCGGACTTAGCATCTCCCAGTTCTGTGAGCTGTCGGTGGTGCAGGCGCTGGAATTTTTGTCCGGCCTGCATCTGGAGGGCACCCAGGCCGTCATTGGCGCGCCGATCCTGCGGGAAATTCGAGCTCGCCTGCACTTTCTGCGGGATGTGGGCCTGCAATACCTGACTCTCAGCCGAAGCGCGGGCACCCTTTCCGGCGGCGAGAGCCAGCGCATCCGTCTGGCTACCCAGATCGGTTCAAGCTTAATGGGCGTTTTATATATCCTGGACGAGCCCAGCATCGGCCTTCACCAGCGGGACAACGACCGGCTGCTGGCCACCTTGCGAAATCTCCGCGATTTGGGCAACACACTTCTGGTAGTGGAGCACGACGAGGACACCATCCGCGCCGCCGACTTCATTGTGGATGTGGGGCCCGGTGCTGGCGTCCATGGGGGCGAAATTGTCGCCAGCGGCACGTTGGCCGACATCATGGCCCAGCCCCGCTCCCTTACGGGGCAGTACCTTTCCGGGCAGCGCAGCATCCCCTTGCCCGAAGTCCGAAGAAGCGGAAATGGGAAGTATCTGGAGGTCTTCGGCTGCCGGGAAAACAATTTGCAGGGCATTGACGTGCGCCTGCCTCTTGGCAGCTTTATCTGCGTCACCGGCGTTTCCGGCAGCGGCAAATCCAGCTTTGTGAACGAAATTCTCTACAAAAAGCTGGCTTGTAGCCTAAACCACGCCCGGCTTCGTCCCGGAAAGC
>JAZLFG010000030.1:0-10927 GCA_045615685.1 Faecousia sp. | reverse complement strand
AGAAGAAATGCCTGAGAAAATATTGGACATTAAAACAATCAGACCGTATGTAACAGATGGTGTTTTCAGGCACCTCAGTGATTTATATTTAAATGGAGATGTTATCATTGTCCCGTCTTTCGTAGATGTACATGTACATTTGAGAGAGCCGGGTTTTTTGTATAAGGAGACCATTGCCACCGGTACAAGGGCTGCAGCTCGGGGTGGCTACACCACAGTCTTTGCCATGCCGAACCTCAATCCTGCGCCAGATACAATAGCTCACCTGAAGCCCCAGCTGGATGCGATTGCGCGAGATGCCTGTATCCGGGTCATTCCCTACGGAACCATTACGATGGGGCGGAAGGGAATGGCGCTTTCGGAGCTGGAGGCGCTCGCTTCCCATGTGATTGGCTTCTCTGACGATGGCAGCGGCGTCCAGTCGGGGGAACTGATGGAAAAGGCCATGGAGGAGGTCAGGCGTTTGGGCAAGCCGATTGCTGCCCACTGCGAGGACGAGTCCCTTCTCCATGGGGGCTATATCCACGACGGGGCCTATGCCGCTGCCCATGGCCACAATGGGATCAGCAGCGCGTCAGAATGGCGGCAGATTGAGCGGGATTTGGCCCTGGTACGAAAGACCGGCTGCGCCTATCATGTGTGCCATATCTCTACGAAGGAAAGTGTTCGCCTGATTCGGCAAGCAAAGCGGGAGGGACTAGACGTGACATGCGAGACAGGCCCGCATTATCTTCTGTTAGATGAGGAAAATTTGCAGGACGATGGCCGCTTTAAGATGAATCCGCCTTTGCGTACCCGGCAGGATCGGGAGGCGCTGATCGAAGGGCTCTTAGACGGCACCATTGACATGATTGCCACCGACCATGCGCCCCATTCCCGGGAGGAAAAAAGCCGGGGACTCAAATGTAGCGCCATGGGTATTGTAGGGCTGGAGACAGCTTTCCCGCTGCTGTATACCTACTTGTGTAAGCCGGGTATTATTTCACTTGCCAAATTAGTAGATCTGCTGCACGATGCGCCGGGAAGACGTTTTGGTATTGACGGTGGCCTGGATATTGGAAAACGAGCCGATTTTACGATATTTGATTTGAATGCGCACTATCGCATTGACCCCGAGGACTTCGTTTCCATGGGGAAGGCTACGCCCTTTGCAGGCTGGGATGTCTATGGCCGCTGCCATATGACGGTCTCCGGTGGAAAAATTGCCTGGGAGGAAGCAACATGAAGCAAGGCATTTTTAAAATAGTAAAGAACGACCGGATTGCACCAAGGGTCTTCAAAATGGTACTTACCGGCGATACCAGTGCCATTACCGCGCCGGGGCAGTTTGTCCAGTTGTCGCTGCCAGGTTACTTTCTCAGAAGGCCAATCTCCGTGTGCGACTGTGAAAGGGACGGGCTGACCCTCATCTATAAGGTTGTGGGGCACGGCACAGAGTCTATGGCGGAATTGACCCCCGGAAATTCTCTGGATCTTTTGACCGGGCTTGGCAATGGCTATGATCTGGCAGAGTGCGGCGAAAAGCCACTTCTCATCGGCGGCGGTGTGGGGGTTCCTCCGATGTACCTCCTGGCAAAGGAGCTTTTAAAGCGCGGGGCACAGGTCAGCGTGATCCTTGGCTTTCATACAAAGGAAGAAGTTTTCTACGAAAGAGAATTTAAGGAATTGGGCGCCGCCACGGTTGTGACCACAGTGGACGGTTCCTATGGAATCAAGGGCTTTGTGACAGACGCCATGACGATGCCCTACACCTATGTCTGTGCCTGCGGCCCCGAGCCGATGCTCAAAGCGGTATGGAGCCGGTCGGAGACCTCCGGGGCCTTTAGCTTTGAGGCTCGCATGGGCTGCGGCTTTGGGGCCTGCATGGGCTGTAGCTGTGAGACGAAATACGGCCCTGTGCGCATCTGCAAGGACGGCCCTGTTCTGAAAAAGGAGGCGATCCTATGGTAGATACCCGTGTCACCCTCTGCGGAATTCCCCTGGATAATCCAATCATTCCCGCCAGCGGTACCTTCGGCTATGGCCATGAATTTGCCGAGCTCTATGATATCAACTGCCTCGGCACCTTCTCCTTCAAGGGTACCACCCTATCGCCCCGCTTTGGAAATCCCATGCCCCGCATCGCGGAGTGTGCCTCCGGGATGCTGAACGCGGTGGGCCTACAAAATCCCGGTGTAGATCGGGTCATTTCCGAGGAGCTTCCGAAGCTAAAGAAATGCTTCCATAAGCCGGTCATGGCCAATGTCAGCGGGTTTTCGATAGAAGAATATGTCCGCGTCTGCGAAAAATTGGACGAACAGCCCCAGGTGGGCTGGCTGGAGGTCAACATTAGCTGTCCCAATGTCCACGGCGGCGGCATGAGCTTCGGCACCGACGCAAATATGGCAGCAAGCGTCACCTCCGCTGTTCGCCGGGTGACGAAGAAGCCCCTCATCCTCAAGCTCTCCCCAAACGTGACGGATATTGCCACCATTGCTCGGGCCTGTGAAGATGCCGGAGCAGACGCCATTAGCCTGATCAACACCCTTTTAGGAATGCGCATTGACCTGAAGCGAAGAAAGCCCCTGCTGGCCAATGGCACCGGCGGTCTATCCGGCAGCGCTGTACTGCCCATCGCGGTGCGGATGGTCTATCAGGTGTATGAGGCGGTGCACATTCCCATCGTGGGCATGGGTGGCGTGCGTACTGCGGAGGATGTGTTGGAGCTGATGTTGGCGGGAGCTACTGCGGTCGAGGTGGGAGCGGCGAATCTCACCAATCCCTGGGCCTGTCGGGACATTATCGCTGCTTTGCCGGAAGCAATGGAAAAATATCAGATAAATCAATTGACTAATTTGATAGGAGGCGCACATAGATGAGCAAGGATGTCATAATTGCCTGCGATTTTGCGGGTAGGGAAGAGGCACTGACGTTTCTAGACCAGTTCAGGGAAGAAAAGCCCTTCGTGAAGATCGGCATGGAGCTGTTTTATGCTGCTGGGCCGGAGATCGTGCGGGAGCTGAAACAGCGGGGCCATAAAATATTTCTCGACCTGAAGCTCCACGACATTCCCAACACGGTGAAGAAGGCCATGGCGGTGCTGTCGAAGCTGGAGGTGGATATCGTCAATCTCCATGCGGCAGGGACCGTTGCCATGATGGAGGCGGCACTGGAGGGCCTTCGCCGTCCCGATGGCAGCCGACCGCTGCTCATCGCTGTAACCCAGTTGACCTCCACGAGCCAGGAGAAGCTGAGAGATGAGCTCTGGATCGAACACCCCATGGACGAGACCGTCATGCACTATGCAAAAAACGCCAAGCTGGCAGGTCTGGACGGCGTGGTCTGCTCTCCCCTGGAGGCAGGAGCCGTACATGAGGCCTGCGGCGAAGAATTCCTGACTGTGACCCCCGGCGTGCGCTTTGCAGGCGGTGCTGTGGGCGATCAGGCCAGAGTGACCACGCCCTACAAGGCAAGAACCCTTGGCTCTGACTACATCGTCGTGGGCCGTCCCATCACTGCCTCCGGCGACCCGGTAGCGGCCTATCGGCGATGTGTGGCAGAATTTGTGAGAGGAGAGGTAGAATGAAGTATCGGATTGCAAAGGATTTACTCAAAATTCGCGCCGTGTTCTTCCGCCCGGAGGAGCCCTTTATCTGGGCCAGCGGCATCAAAAGCCCGGTCTATTGCGACAACCGCCTGACGCTTTCGGATGTGGCAGTCCGCACCGATGTCGAGGAGGGTCTGGCCGCTCTGATCAGAGAATACTACCCCGACGCAGAAATTTTAATGGGCACCAGCACCGCCGGCATCGCCCATGCCGCAATCACCGGCCATTTGTTGGGTCTTCCCATGGGCTATGTGCGCTCTGGCGCGAAGGACCATGGCCGTAAGAACCAGATTGAAGGTGCGCTACGTCCCGGTCAGAAGACTGTGGTGGTGGAGGATTTGATCTCCACCGGCGGCAGTGTAATTGAAGTCGTAGATATTCTTCGAGACGCTGGCGCGGAGGTACTGGGCATCGTGAGCATTTTCACCTATGGAATGCAGAAGGGGCTTGACCGGCTGGAGAAGGCTCAGGTGGTGAACCACTCCCTGACGGATTTTGACACCGTGGCCGAGACGGCGGCAAAGGAGGGCTATATTCGCCCCGAGGATGTGGCACGTCTGCTGGCCTTCCGGGCCTGTCCTTCGGATGAAAGCTGGATTGGAAAGGAGCGCACTGAATGAAGCATCTGATTGATATCATGGAGCTTTCCACCGACGAGCTCCGGGAGCTGATCGCCTGCGCCGAGGATATCATTGCAAATCCCGGGAAATATGCAGCCGCCTGCCAGGGAAAAAAGCTAGCAACGCTATTTTTCGAGCCATCCACCCGTACCAGACTCAGCTTTGAGGCTGCCATGTACGAGCTGGGCGGCCAGGTGCTTGGCTTCTCAGAGGCTGCCAGCAGCTCGGCTGCCAAGGGCGAAAGCGTCTCGGACACGGTGCACACCGTGAGCTGCTATGCCGACATTATTGCCATGCGGCATCCCAAGGAGGGCGCGCCTTTGGTCGCCTGCCGACACGACTGGATTCCCATCATCAATGCCGGCGACGGTGGACATTATCACCCCACCCAGACCCTGGCAGACCTTCTGACCATCTATCGGGAGAAGGGCTGCTTTGAAAATCTGACGATCGGTTTGTGCGGTGACCTCAAGTTTGGCAGGACGGTGCATTCCCTGGTCAGCGCCATGTCCCGCTATGAGGGGGTTCGGTTTGTCTTTATCTCCCCGGAGGAGCTACAGGTGCCGGACTATGTGAAAACGGAGGTACTAGACCCCAAGGGCATTGCCTATGAGGAGGTACGCAGCCTGGAGAAGGCCATGCCAGGCCTGGATATTCTCTATATGACCCGAGTACAGCGAGAGCGCTTCTTCAATGAAGAAGATTACGTCCGCCTGAAGGACACCTACATCCTCACCCCGGACAAGCTCAAGAACGCAAAAAAAGATCTCAGCATCCTCCATCCGCTGCCAAGAGTAAATGAAATCTCCGTGGCGGTGGATGACGATCCGAGGGCCTGCTATTTCAAGCAGGTATTGAACGGCAAATATATGCGCATGGCGCTGATTCTGAAGCTACTGGAGGTAGAGGTATGATCATAGGGCAAATCAAGGACGGCATTGTGCTCGATCACATCACCGCCGGCCGAGGTATGGAAATTTACCGAATTCTCAAGCTCCACGAGCTGGACTGCACGGTGGCCATGATTGAGAACGCGGAAAGCGTCAAGATGGGAAGGAAGGACATCATCAAGGTCGGTAAGGTCATTGATCTCAACTTTGATATTCTGGGCTATATCGATCCCGGCATCACGGTAAACGTGATCCAGGATGGAAAGCTCGCCAAGCGGGCGCATCTGCGACTGCCCATGCGCATCCGGGACGTCATTCGCTGCAAGAATCCCCGCTGCATTACCTCCACCGAGCAGGAGCTGACCCACGAATTTCGGCTGACAGACGCGGAAAAGAAGGTGTACCGCTGCATCTACTGCGAAAATGAAGCACCGAACATCATGAAATAGCGATTCTCTTAACGTGCCAAAAAAGCCGATAAAACTCGGATCACCGTGTCTTATCGGCTTTTATTTTTTTATGGTAAAATAGGAATTTTGGTGGTATAATCTGCGTGAAAAGGGGGGAGGATCATGCCGTTTGAGATCAAATACGGCGATATTATTGATATTTCGGCAGACGCCATTGTGAATGCGGCAAATGCCGCGCTGCTTCCGGGAGGCGGCGTGTGCGGGGCGATTTTTCGGGCTGCGGGAGATCGGCAGCTCGATCAGGCTTGCCGCGAGATCGGACACTGCGATACGGGAAGCGCGGTATGGACGCCGGGCTTTCATCTGAACGCAAGCTATATCATTCACACCGTCGGTCCCATCTGGCAAGGGGGAGAAAGGGGAGAGGCGGAGCTTCTAAAAAGCTGCTACCGTTCTTCCATGGCGCTTGCCATAGAGAAGGGCTGTCAATCCATTGCGTTTCCCCTGATTTCCGCCGGAATTTACGGCTATCCCCAGGATCAGGCGCTGGAGATTGCGCAGGAAGCCATCTGGGAGTTTTTGTGCGAACACGAATTGACAGTATATTTGGTGCTGTATGACCGAACGATACAAGTAAAACTCCCCATCACCGTCGTGGCAGGCTATATTCGGCAGGAGGGAAAAGTTTTTCTTTGTCGCCGCCCTATGCACAAGGCCAGAGGGGGGCAGTGGGAATTCCCCGGCGGCAAGGTTGAGCCAGGGGAAAATCCGGCGAAGGCACTTGCCCGAGAGCTTCGGGAGGAGCTTTCGATTACTGTAAAAGTGGGTCGCCTGTGCGCCCAGACGGTGTATGCCTACCCGGAGCTTCGCATAAGGCTCTTGCTTCTCTCCGCCGAAATCATCGAGGGCAAGCCGACACTTTTAGAGCATACGGAATTCAAATGGGTCACAGAGGCAAAGACCCTCAATCTTTGCCCTGCGGATAGGCTCCTGGTGGAGGAGCTGGAAAGGAGAAGCAATGGGATTTCAGAATAAAGTCGCCGTCATCACCGGAGGCGCGAGCGGGATTGGCAAATGTATTGCGGAGGAATTTCAAAAGGAGGGTGCTAAGGTTTGCATCATTGATCTAAAGGAAAACCCCTATTTTGTGGGGGATATTGCCTGTGAGGATACACTGCAGGCGTTTGCGCAGAAGGTCATTTCCGACTACGGTCATGTGGATTATCTGATCCACAACGCCTTGCCGCCCATGCATGGATTACACGAGTGCAACTGGGAACAGTTCAATTATGCTTTAAGAGTAGGCGTCACTGCGCCCTTTTATCTGACGAAGCTGTTCTGCCCCCATTTTGCACCAAAAGCTGCGATTGTGAATATCTCCTCCAGCCGCGACCGCATGAGCCAGCCCTTTACCGAGAGCTACACCGCTGCCAAGGGGGGCATTGCAGCGCTGACCCATGCGTTGGCCGTCAGCCTTTCGGGGAAGGTACGGGTCAATTCGATTTCTCCCGGCTGGATTGACACGGCCTATACCATCTATGAAGGGCCGGACGCTGCACAGCAGCCCGCCGGACGAGTGGGAAATCCCCTGGACATTGCCAACATGGTGCTCTACCTGTGCTCAGAGAAGGCCGGATTCATCACAGGCGAAAACATCTGCATCGACGGCGGACAGACAAAGCTGATGATCTACCATAATGACTATGGCTGGGTCTATCAGCCATAAAAAGAGCATGTCCTCATAAAATTCTCCACCTGCTGCCGATCTTTAACCCCACCGGTCGCGCCCACCTGACTTGCGCACAGCGCTCCGCAGGCGTTGGCAAAGCGAAGGGCGTCGGCATGTCCAAGACCAAACTGCAGCGCGCTTGCCAAACCGGCAAGAAAATTATCTCCTGCGCCGGTGGCGTCTATTGCCTTGACCGGATATGCGTTCAGCCGAATCAGTTCATTCGCGCTTTTGAACAGGCAGCCTCTGGCGCCCAGCTTTATGATCACATGGGAAACCCCGTAGGAAAGGAACACATCTGCCATAGCCTCCGGGTCGGTCTTCCCGGTGTAGTAGTGTGCTTCGTCCTCATTGGGGAGGATATAGTCCATGAGCGGAAGGCTCTCGCGCAGATCTGAAAGCGTGAGCCGGGCAAAATTCGGAAGCTTTGTGTCTGCAAATACAGTGGTATCTTCGCATTTTGCCCTCGCCAGCACACTGTGAAGGATCTCCGGATCGTCGAAGGGCGCACGGAAGAGGGATCCCAGTGTGATGGCCTTCGCGGTAGCGCACAAATCGGCATAGCGCTCCGGATGGAAATTGCAGCGATGAGAAGAATTGGTAATGGACATTCGCGTGCCGTCGGGGTTTACAAACATCACCGTCACCGGCGTGGCCTGATCGGAATGTAGCACATTTTCTGTATGTACTCCACCGGCATATAGAGCTTTTTCAATCATTTGTCCTGCATCATCGCGCCCAAGGGCGCAGAGAATTCCGGTGGAAAGCCCCAGCTTTGCTGCGGTCACCGCCTCGTTGACGGCCTCTCCGCCCACATGCAGGGAGGTTGAGCCAGCCCGGTAGCCGGTAGGGGAGACAGGCTGCGATTCAAAGCCTTTGAGGATTACATCCACAATCGCGGTTCCAATGCAAAGAAGATCATATTTTTTGCTGTTCATGGCAGGTTCTCCCAAGTAAAAGATGTAGGGAAATGCTAAAGCTATTTTATCATAACCACCAAAAGAAGCAACTTCTTTTATGTAGCAATGGGCCGTCCACAGGGCGGCTCATTGCAAAAAATGTCAATTTTATTTATCGAAGGAAGGATTCATGCAGTATACATTTTTCTGGTTCAGCCGTTCGCGCAGCTTTTCGATGGCCTCACCGAAGCGCTGGAAGTGGACGATCTCCCGCTCCCGGAGGAACTTAATAACGTCATTGACATCGGGATCGTCCGACAGGCGCAGGATATTGTCATACGTGACCCGTGCCTTCTGCTCGGCGGCCAGATCCTCGGTCAGGTCGGCAATGGGATCGCCCTTAACCTGCATGGAAGCGGCGCTCCAGGGGAAGCCCGAGGCGGAGGTGGGATAGACCCCTACCGTGTGATCCACAAAATAGGGAGCAAAGCTACAGTCCTTAATCTGAGAATCCTTCAGATTCCGGGTCAGCTGATGCACAATCGCGCCCACCATTTCCAGATGCCCCAGCTCCTCGGTGCCAATGTCGGTCAACAGTGCCTTTTGCTCCGGGAAGGGCATAGAAAACCGCTGGGACAGATACCGAAGAGATGCGCTCAATTCTCCGTCCGGGCCGCCATACTGGGAGATGATGACGGAAGCAAGCTTCGGGTTGGGTTTGTCGATCTTTACCGGATATTGCAGACTTTTCTTATAAATAAACATTGCTTATGCCTCCCCATTTTCCCGGTATTCCCACGGCCACGGGCTGTTTAGCCAGCCGTATTCGCCGTTTTGGACGGCCTCCATATGGGTCAGGGGGCCGCATTTCTTCTCATAGCGCTCTTTCCCGGCAAGATAGAGGCCGATATATGAGCGGAGGAGCTCCAGCACCTCCTGATCCTTCGGGTGGGTATCAAGGAAGAGCGTCAGCTCGGTGATTGCAAAGGATAGCGCCATCAGCTCATGCTGGGGCGTGTCGCTTTTTTCTTTTGTATTCACCATGCCCAGGAAGGGCAAATCAAGCCCGGGGAATAGAGTGCCTCGAATCAGGGCTTTCTTGGCGGTATATTGCTTGGGATTATTGCTCTGGAATGGCACGTATGGATTGACCAAAGGTGCCACAGGCGGCAAATATCCCATCATTTCATTTTTATGCTCGGACTCCAAGTGTTTATTGTCCAATTTGGGTTCCTCCTTGCGCTGGTTTTGAGCATATGCTCTGCCTTATCATATGAAGGCGAGAATCGACAGGTTCTTGCCGCATAGGAAATATCTGGGGAGCATATCGTTTGGCGAGGTGTTGTCCATGGAAACGTTACAACGGTATGGAAAGGTGTATTTACTGGTCATTTTTTGCTTTGCTGCAGCGGCTGGCCTTGCAGTGGG
This sequence comes from Faecousia sp., assembly GCA_045615685.1. Lineage (GTDB taxonomy): Bacteria > Bacillota > Clostridia > Oscillospirales > Oscillospiraceae > SVMC01. The sequence goes on along the minus strand of JAZLFG010000030.1, from coordinate 1,365 downwards.
GCTTGCGAAAAAAACTGTGCCTGTGAGTGGGGAGGGAAGTGGCAGTATCATTTTTATCGACCCGGGGCATGGAGGCATGGACGGCGGCGCGGTCTCCATTACAGGGATACAGGAAAGTGGGATCAACCTGGAGATTTCCACGCGCCTTCGGGATCTGCTCCACCTGTGCGGCCTCACCACTGCCATGACAAGGGATGGGGACTACGCAATTTATGACGCTGACTGTGATACCATCGCCAGGAAAAAATCCTCCGACCTGAGAAACAGAGCGGCAATGCTGCAAAATCAGCCGGGGGCGATTCTTGTAAGCATTCATCAGAATCAGTTTTCCGACGGAAAATATCGCGGGGCGCAGGTGTTCTATAACAAGGCCAGCGGCAGTGAAGCCCTTGCCAAGACCGTGCAGACGGCGCTGCGTACCGGGCTTGACCCGGATAACCGGCGCGAGATTAAGCAGGCGGATGGGGTGTACCTGATGGAGCACATTGAGAATACGGCTGTTTTGGTGGAGTGTGGGTTCCTGTCCAATCGGGAAGAGGAGCAATTGCTTCGAAGCGAGGCATATCAAAAAAAGCTCGCCTGTGCCATTGGTGCGGGGCTATTGCAGTATCTGGAGGCACAGACACTCTTGTAATCAAAATAAGAAATGGTATAATAAAGAAAAAACGAGGAATGCGGCCATGAAAAAGACAAAGACAAGCTTTTATTGCACCTCCTGCGGCAACGAAATGCCCCAATGGTACGGCAAATGCCCCGCCTGCGGCGAATGGGGCACCGTGGAGGAGCAGCGCATAGCGCCGGAGTTACCCGCCGGTCGAACCGCCGTAGCCAGATCGCCCAAAAAGCTCTCCCAGGTGGCAGGCGGCGATGAGATTCGCTTCACCACCGGTATGCGAGAGCTGGACAGGGTACTGGGTGGAGGCGCTGTGGTCGGCTCGCTGGTGTTGGTCAGCGGCGCGCCAGGGATTGGAAAATCCACACTTTTGCTCCAAATTTGTAGCGAATTGTGCAGATTCCACTCGGTACTCTATATTTCCGGTGAGGAAAGTGAGCGGCAGCTAAAAATGCGGGCGGTTCGTCTGGATGTGCAGACCGAGGGGCTTTTGGTGCTCTCGGAGACCAACCTGAATCAGATCATTGCCTCCGTCCGTGAAGAGAAACCGGAAATTTTAATCATAGACTCTGTGCAAACCCTCTATTTAGAGGAGAATTCCTCTGCGCCGGGCAGTGTCTCCCAGGTGAAGGATTGCACGATGGCGCTGCTGAATTTGTCAAAATCCGAGGGGATCACAGTGTTTGTGGTGGGCCATGTGAATAAGGAGGGCGCGATTGCGGGGCCGAAGGTGCTGGAGCACATGGTAGACT
>JAZLFG010000029.1:0-4343 GCA_045615685.1 Faecousia sp. | reverse complement strand
GCTGGAGGGCACCACCGCCCAGGACATCTCCGACTCAATCGTCCAGATTGCAATCCAAGGCGCAAAGTCCAAGGCAATCATGGAGACCCTTGGTTATACCTCTGAGGAGCTTTTGATGGTGGACGACTTAAAGCCCGGCTGTGACATGGCCCACAGCGTAGACGTGGACTTCGTAGCCGCCGGTTGGTCAAACCGCCTGGAGCCCATCGAACGCTTCATGCGCCGCAACTGCGTCCACTACGCCCCCACGGTAGAAGCACTCGCCGCCTTCTTGCAGGAGGCATAATTTTTCTCAAGAATGAGTTGACAAGAGATGAGAAGGGCAAATTTATCATCTACGAGCTGAATGCCTCGGTTCCGGAGGAAATGATCCTCTGGGCAACGGATTTGAAAGGAGATACCAGCCATGTTTCAGAAAAATAAAGGAAAGTGGATTCTTTCCTCCCTCGTCCTCCTGTTGCCCATCGTCGTAGGGCTTTTCCTGTGGAAGAGACTGCCCGATCGGATGCCAATCCATTGGGGGCTCAACGGCACAGCTGACGGCTGGAGCGGGCCAGCTACCGCTGTGTTTGGTCTGCCGCTCATCCTACTGGCCCTACACTGGTTCTGCCTCTTCTGCATCACCAGAGATCAGAAAAACAAGGATCAAAATAAAAAAGTCCTCGGGATCGTCTACTGGATTTGTCCCGGGCTGTCACTTATGATGAGCGGGATCCTCTATGCCTCCGCTTTCGGCATGGAATTTCAGCTTAGCAAACTCATATTCGCCGTGGAGGGATTGATCTTCGTATTCCTTGGGAGCTTTTTGCCAAAATGCAAGCAAAACTATACCATCGGCATCCGGGTAAAGTGGGCTCTGGAGAATGAGGAAAACTGGAACGCTACCCACCGCTTCGGTGGTAAAATCTTTGTTGGTGGAGGGCTTCTCCTGCTTGCCTGCCTGTTTTTGCCGGAAGCCGTCCTTCTCTGGCTGCTCTTCCTGGTACTGAGCGTCGCGGTAGCTGCACCGATCGTTTATTCCTTCGTATATTATAAAAGGCACGGAACATCCGTCCGTCATAAGGACAAAGCTACCAGCAAGCTGACCCTTGGTGTAGGGCTCTTTCTTGCAGTCATATTCGTAGGAATTCTGATCCTGTGTAGCACCGGCAGGGTAGCGGTACAATACGGCGAGACCGGCTTCACCGTCGAAGCAACCTATTGGAAGGATCTGCATGTGGAATACGCAGCCATCGACCGGCTCGAATACCGCGAAGCCTGCAATCCCGGCAGCCGGGAAAACGGCTTCGGCTCTCCAAGGCTTTCCCTGGGACTGTTTGAGAACGACGAATTTGGCAGATACACCCGGTATTCCTATACAAAATGCAATGCCTGCGTGGTACTCTCCGTGGATGGAAAAATACTCGTCATCGGCGGCAAGGATGAAAAATCAACCGCTGAAATTTTCGATCAGCTCCTTGCCAGGACAAATGAATAAGACTTGACCTCTGATTAGGCCCGATGCGCCGGATCTAATCAGAGGTCTTATGATGATACTGTCTGATTTCCGCGAGGAAAGCTTCACCATAGCGTTCCGCCTTATACGTGCCAACGCCAGATACCGCCAGGAAGGCGTCCATGGTCTCCGGAGCCTTCGCTGCCATGTCCTGAAGTGTCGCATTGGAAAACACAATATAGGCCGGCACCTTTTCCTCCGTCGCAATCCGCAGCCGAAGGGCCTTTAATATCGTAAACAGCTCCGCATTACCGCTGGGTGCCGGGACATTTTTCGCCATCTTTTCTGGGGACACCGGCTGCATTCGTGTGCGCATCGTTACGGTTTCCCCACAAAATAGAACGTTCCTTGCTTTCCCGGTTAAGCTGACGCCGCTATGGACAGGATTCACATACAGATAGCCCTGCTGCTCCAAGGCTTCTATCCATTCCCGAACCAGGGCGCTGGCGTTATTTCCCATCAGGCCATAGGTTGGAAGGGCATCAAGCCCCAGATCGCGGATGCGTTTTTCCTTGCTTCCCCGCAGCACCTGGGTAATCAGCGCTATACCCAATGAGTAACCAAGATAGCTTTGAATTCGATAGACGCAGGAGAGAATCATCTTCGCCTGCAGGGTCATATCCTGTTCTTCCCAGATTGCCGTGCAATTGCCGCAGTTGCCGCAGCTATCGGGATGCACCTGTCCAAAATAATCGAGAATATAGCCGCGAAAGCAGTCGTTTGTCTTGCAATAGCCAATGATTTTCTCCAGCCGAGCCAGCTCTTGCGCCATAACTTGTTCTTTCTGCGCATCAGAAAGAACGTCGTTTTCAGAAGGATGCTGAATCAGAAATTTTGCCGTCTGAATATCTCCGGCGGAATAGAGCAGAATGCAGTCCGCGCTTGCGCCCTCTCTGCCCGCACGTCCAGCCTCCTGATAATAGGCCTCCACACTTTGAGGCATGTTGTAATGGATCACATAGGCAACATTGGACTTATCAATACCCATGCCAAAAGCATTGGTCGCCACCATAACGGGGCAGCGGTCATAAATAAAGTCATCCTGATTGCTCTTTCGCTCCTCTTCCGGAAGTCCCGCATGGTATCTGGTGGCGCTGATCCCGTTGTCCTGCAAAAGGTTACAAACTCTCTCCACATCCTTTCGCGTCGCGCAGTAGATGATGCCGCTTTTGTTTTTCCTGCGAACAATCAGCTCCAGCAGAGTCCTCGACTTATTTTCCGGTTTCAATACCTCAAAGTACAGATTCGGACGGTCAAAGCCGGTAACAACACACAATGGCGCCTGCAAACCTAAAATTCTCCCCACATCTTCCCGCACCTGCCGGGTCGCGGTAGCGGTAAAGGCAGAAACAATCGGCCGGTAGCCCAATTGCTGAAGAAAATCTACGATTCTCAGGTAGCTGGGTCGGAAATCTTGCCCCCACTGGGAGATACAGTGCGCCTCGTCCACCGCAAGCATGGATACCTTCAGATTGCGAATGACGGAAAGAAAGCCCTCAGTCAAAAGGCGTTCCGGCGCAACATAGACAAGCTTGTACCTTCCGTCCAAAAGATTTCGGAATATCTGCCGCATTTGCTCTGGGGATAGTAAGCTGTTAAGATAGGCTGCCGGCACCCCGGCATTTTTCAGTGCCATAACCTGATCCTTCATCAAGGAGATCAAAGGGGAAACAACCAGCGTGATACCCTCCAGCATGAGTGCGGGAAGCTGATAGCACAGGCTCTTCCCGCCGCCGGTGGGCATCACACCAAAGACGTCGCGTCCCTCAAGCAGCGCATCAATCAGCGCCTCCTGTCCACTGCGAAAGGAGGTGTAGCCGAAATATTGGTGTAGAATTTCATATTTTCTATCCACCTGCCAATCCTCCTTGCATCCCCTGTTTCACTCACAATGCATCGTTGCTGCAAACATTATATCAAATAAAGCTGCATAAGTCTACGAAAACCTCTCTTGTCCTGCAAGGCAAAAGAGGCTTTTCGCCGCAAAAATCCACCCAAGGGCGGGCCTTGCCAAAAAATGTACACCACACTTTTCAATACCATTACGGATGCAATTAAAAACATACAACAGGACAATTTAGAACTCGTTTCAAATTATCGTGCAAAGCACGCTTCACGCCGTGCAGTGGTGCTTCACCAGCGAAGCAAGCTTAACGTTCCGCTCAAGCGAAACATTTTGTTTACATAAAAAACACACTTTCGCCTTGGTGGACAAAAGTGTGTTTCATTATGTCTAAAAGCGACCAAAAGGTACATTTTCAAGCTAAAAAAGCGGAAAAGGTACATCCGCGTCGTCTCTCAAACCAGCCTACCTTCGTCTGTTTTATTGTAGCACGGAACTATGAACTTTTCTACCGTGAACGTAAAAAAGCCCTCGACCATCGACGCTGCTGCCGGTGGCCGAGGGCTCTGCTTATTTGATGTATTCCTGTTCGATGGTGATGCCGCATTTGCAGTGTATCTCGATGCCGGTGTCGCCTACGATGATCTCATCGACCAGCGCCTTCATGACCAAGGCATCGTTCGCGTCCATGATGTCGCCGCTGCGGACGTTTTCCTCGAAGGTGTCCAGCCATGCTTTGACCTCACTGTACCGGGTTGCGATGGTTTGGAGTTCCGCCTGCTGGGCTTCGAGCTCCTTCATCCGCTGGCTGCATTTTTCTATGGCATCCGTGTATTCGGCATCGGTAATTTGGTGGGCGGACTTTTTCTTGAGAAGTGCGAGGGCCTGTTCCTGCGTCTCGATGATGGCCTGTTCCACAGTTTCGAGGCGTTCTCTGTTCTCCGGCTCCAGCGTGAGCATGGCACCTTCGCTTACTGCTGCTGTGACCTCATCGTCGCGCTCGGT
>JAZLFG010000028.1:0-3707 GCA_045615685.1 Faecousia sp. | reverse complement strand
TTGGCGCGAACAATAAAGGCCGTTAGGGTTTGATTGAACGCGAAGGGCGGGCCTTGCCCCCTTCACTCTTCCCCCTGCGACTCAGTCAGCCAAGCCTTTGCGACTTTTTTGACAGTCTGAGCGCCCTATCTGGTTCGGCAGATAGGGCGCTTTCATACACCATCTTACACCATTTTCTCCGGCTGTACCGCTCGGTCATAGGCTTCTTCCGTGAGAAGACCAAGCTGCATCGCCGCTTCCTTGAGGGAGCTGTTTTGCGCGAAAGCCAGCTTGGCTACCCGGGCTGCCTGGTCGTAGCCAATGTGCGGATTGAGCGCCGTGACCAGCATCAGAGATTTTTCGAGATTCTCGCGCATCCTTTCCCGGTTCGCCTTAAGCCCGGAGAGGCAATTCTTTACAAAGGAATTTATCGCATCCGTCAGCAGCCGCAGAGACTGATTGAAATTATAGAAGCACACCGGCATAAAGACATTCAGCTCAAAATTTCCCTGGCTGGCCGCCATGCCCACCGCCACATCGTTGGCCATCACCTGCACCGCCACCATGGTCAGCGCCTCGCACTGGGTCGGATTGACCTTCCCCGGCATGATGGAGCTGCCCGGCTCATTCTCCGGAATTGAAATCTCTCCCAGGCCGCAGCGGGGGCCGGACGCGAGCCAACGGACATCGTTGGCAATCTTCATGAGGTTCGCTGCCAACGCCTTTAGCGCACCGTGGGCAAAGACCATCGCGTCCTTGGAGCTCAAGGCGTGGAACTTGTTTTCCTCCGTCACGAAGGGAAGGCCCGTGAGCTGAGAAACCTCAAAGGCAACGCCCTCGGCAAAGCCTTTCGGGGCGTTCAGGCCGGTACCCACTGCCGTGCCGCCCAATGCAAGAGGATACAGATGCTCCAATGCTTTGCAAATCATTTCCCGGCAGCTTCGCACCATATAGCGCCAGCCGGAGAGCTCCTGAGAAAAGGCAATGGGCACCGCGTCCTGCAAATGGGTACGGCCAGTTTTAATAACGCCTTCGTTCTCCGCCTCAAGGCGAGAAATTGTAGCCTCCATGCGCTCCATGGCTGGCAAGAGCTTTTCTACAATGCCGCAAGCCGCCGCAATATGCATGGCCGAAGGGAAGGTATCATTGGAGCTCTGGGCACAGTTGACATGATCGTTGGGGTGCAAGAGCACATCGCCCGCCAATTCGTTCCCTCGGTTGGCAATGACCTCGTTGACATTCATATTAGACTGGGTGCCGCTGCCGGTCTGCCAGACCGCAAGGGGGAAATGGCCTGCCAGCTTCCCATCCAATATCTCATCGCAAACCTGCCGGATCAGCGCCGCCCTTTGGGCGCTCAGGCTGCCCAGCTTTTCATTGGCGCTGGCCGCGGCCTTTTTTAAGATGGCAAAGGCGCGGATGATTTCCTCCGGCATCTTTTCTATGCCAATTTGGAAATGCTCCAAGCTTCTCTGTGTCTGTGCGCCCCAGTAGCGATCGGCCGGGACAAGGATTTCGCCCATGGAGTCCCGGGCTACCCGAAATTCCTCCATCTCAGGCCTCCTCCCAGCCCTTGGTCACGTTGACCCAGCCGCTAAAATTCTGGGCATACCGCTCTAATTCGTCGATCGTCAGCTCGATGGCGGAATTGCCGCTGCCGCAGGCAGGAAAAACCGTCGAAAACCGCTTGAGGGAATCATCCAAATAGACCTTGACGCCTTCGTTAATGGCAAAGGGACACACCCCGCCGACGCCATGGCCAATCAGCGCCTCTACCTCGTCAAATTTCAGCATCGCGGCCTTTACGCCAAACAGGTGCTTGTACTTACTGTTGTCCACCTTGGCATCGCCCGCTACGATAATCAGGATTGGGCCTTCCTTCGTCATAAAGGACAGAGACTTCGCAATGCGAGCCCCCTCCACACCAACTGCCTTGGCCGCCAGCTCCACCGTCGCAGAGGACAGCTCCATTTCCATAATGCGCGCTTCCATGCCATACTGGGCGAAATATGCTCTGACTTTCTCAATTGCCATAAGTGACCATTCCTTTCCCGGCTTTTTCCCTGCCAAATATTTTTTAAACTATAACATCTTTTTACAGGAATTGCAACCGGTTGACAAACGTTGTATACTATAGATAATATTTGCGCTCCGAGGGAGTTCTCTCAGGCTGCGCAGGCTAAGGAGGGCTTTTATGACAAAAACCAATGCCCTACGCCTGATGGAGCAGGCGGGAATCCCGATTCGTGTCTGCGAATACGAGGTGGACGAATCGGACCTCAGCGGTCTTCACGCCGCCGAGGTGCTGCATATGCCGCCAGAGCAGATTTTCAAGACCCTCGTCGCCCGGGGCGATAAAAACGGAATCAGCGTGTTTTGCATCCCCGTGTGCTGCGAGCTGGATTTAAAAAAGGCCGCGAAGATTTCCGGCAACAAAAAAGTGGAAATGATCCATGTGAAGGAGCTGCTTGGCCTGACCGGCTACATCCGTGGCGGCTGCAGTCCGGTGGGCATGAAAAAGCAGTATCCCACCTATATTGAAGAGACCGCGATGCTATATGATGAAATCGGCGTTTCCGCCGGGGCAAGGGGCATGCAGATGCTGGTAAACCCCGAACAGCTAATTGCTTACTGCGCCATGACCACAGCAGACCTGATGGAATAACTTTGGGAGGAAGCCTATGCACCACAGCTATTATCCCCGGGGCACCTGCTCTCGGAAGATCGAATTTTCGCTGGAACACGGCATTGTAAAAAATCTTCGCTTCACCGGCGGCTGCAACGGCAATACCACCGGTCTGAGCGCTCTTGTCGAAGGCATGGAGGCAGAAGAGGTCATTGCCCGCCTGAAGGGCATCCGCTGCGGTGGTCGTCCAACCTCCTGTCCGGATCAGTTGGCCCAGGCTTTGGAGGCTGCGTTGAAAAAAATGGAGAAGGCCAATGAAGATTGATGTAATGGGTGTCGCGTTTGATAATGTCAATATGGAAGAAGCCTTGGAAAAGGCCCAGGCGCTCCTATCGCAGCCCGGAGCGGCCTACTGCGTGACCCCGAACGCGGAGATTGTCTACGAAGCCATGCACAATCCCGATTTCTGCCACATCCTCAACGAAGCAGCGCTGGTACTGCCGGACGGGGCCGGAACGGTGCTGGGGGCAAAGCTTCTTGGCACGCCGCTCAAGGAAAAGGTCGCCGGGATCGATTTCGCTACAAATTTCCTCGGGATTTTGGAAAAAACCGGTGCACGGCTCTACCTTCTCGGCGGCAAGCCGGGCATCGGGGAGCTGGCTGCCAAAAATATGAAAAAAATCCACCCAAGCCTGCAAATTTGCGGTATTTCTGACGGCTATTTCAAAGAAGAAGCTCCCATCCTCCAGCGTATCAACGAAGCAAAGGCAGACATCCTGTTCGTATGCCTCGGAGCCCCCAAGCAGGAAAAATTTATGTATGCTCATCGAAACGACCTGGATGTACGCCTGATGATCGGCCTTGGTGGCAGCCTGGACGGCTTTGCAGGCGTCGTAAAGCGTGCGCCAAGGTGGATGATCTCTCTGCAATTGGAGTGGCTCTACCGCCTTCTCAAGGAGCCTCGACGCATTGGCAGGATGCTGCGGCTGCCAAAATTTGTGCTGGCTGTCCTGGTGCACCGAATGCGCGGAGGGCACGCCCATGGGTAAGCTGATCGTCCTGGAGGGCACCGACGGCGTTGGAAAGTCCACCCAGTTTTCTC
>JAZLFG010000027.1:0-6522 GCA_045615685.1 Faecousia sp. | reverse complement strand
CTTCGTGAGCATGTGCCGAACGACGTTCGGATTCACTATGTCATTACAAACGGTGGAGAGGCCCCCAACATTGTGCCCGAATTTGCTGAAGTCAAGTACTTTGTCCGTGCTTGGGCCAAGGAAGCGGTAACCGATGCCTTTGAAAGAGTGGTCAAATGCGCCCAGGGCGCCGCGACCATGACGGATACCAGGCTTGAGATCGTCCGGCTCGGCGGCGTTTATCCTCAAAAGCAGAACCTGGTCCTCAGCAACTTCATGCAGAAGCTCAGAGAAGAGCTGCCCATTGAGGAGTACACGGAGGAAGAACTCCGCTTTGCCGACGAGATGAACCGCACCCAGCCGGCTTATGTGGAGGGAAAGACTCCTCCGGTTACCAACACGCTCCTCCCCCTGATGAACATAAATCCCGCCGCCTCGTCGGACTTCGGCGATGTGATGCACATCTGCCCCAGCGTCGTGAATATGGAGGTCTGCTCCAACACGCTTTCGGCCGCCCACACCTGGATGGTCACGGCCTGCGCCGGCTCCGGCATCGGCATGAAGGGCATGCTCCGCGCGGCAAAAGTCATGGCCGGCGGCGCCTACGACCTCATCTGTGACCCGGAGGCTCAGAAAGCCGCCAGGGAAGAGTTCGAGCAGTATATGAACGGAAAAGAATATATCCCCGTCTCCGATGAAGTCGCATGGCCCTATGAGGACTGAGCAGAAGACAGAAGACCCGCATTGGACTGAATACAATTAATAAAAAAGAAAGGTCGTATTTGACATGAACCAGAAGTACGCCTCTCTGTTTGAGCCGATTCAAATCGGCAGCGTTGAGATCAAAAACCGTTTTATGATGTGCCCCATGGAGGGCACCGCCATCCTCGGCTGGCTGAAAGGCCATGGGTTTCACGAGGAAAAAATGGATTTCTTCCTTGAGCGGGCCAAGGACGGCATCGGCCTTATCATCCCCGGATGCGCTCCCCTCAAGAGCATCCTTGGCGACGAATGGATGTGGAAGCATCCGGAACTGTTTGAGCCTATAAAGCCCTTTATGGATCAGCTGCATGCCCACGGCACCAAACTGTTTTTGCAGATCTCCGCCGGCTGGGGCCGTTCCTTCGTGATGGGCGGCATCTTCCAGCAGGCCTACGATGACAAGACGAAAACTCTGCAGCAGCAGCTGCATCTGAACATGGACAGCATCATGGTCGCTCCCGACGAGGGCGAGCCCAACGCATGGCTGCCGGAATACAAGCACCGTCAGATCACCCGCGAGGAGATCAGGGAATATGTGGAAGCCTATGCCCAGACCGCTCTGCTCGCCAAAAACGCGGGGATAGACGGCGTGGAGGTTCACGCGGTGCATGAAGGCTATCTGATGGACCAGTTTACCATGCCCTACACCAACCATCGCACCGACGAATACGGCGGCAGCTTTGAAAACCGCTACCGCTTCGCCGTGGAGGTCGTGCAGGAGATCAAACGCCTGTGCGGCAAGGACTTCCCCGTCTCTCTGCGCTACAGCGTCACCAGTAAGACCAAGGGCTTCAGCGAAGGCGCCGTCCCGGGCGAGACTTTTGTCGAGGTCGGCCGCGACATGGAGGAATCCGAGCGGGCCATCAAGTATCTGGAGGAAGCCGGATACGATATGTTCTCCTGCGACAACGGCACCTACGATTCCTGGTACTGGCCGCACCCGCCGGTTTATATGCCGCTCAACTGCAATCTGGAAGACGTGGAGCACATCAAGAAGTTCACGAGCAAACCGGTTTATTGCGCCGGTCGTATGCAGATTGATGACGCCGCCAAAGCGATAGCCGAGGGCCGGATCGACGGTGTCGGCATCGGCCGTCAGTTCCTGCCCGACAACCAGGTCATCACCAAGATTCGGGAGGATCGCGTCAACGAGATCAAGCCCTGCATCTCCTGCCATACGGGCTGCCTGCCGATGGCACACTACAAGGGGATCGGATCCGAGTTCCCGGAGGGTACGGGTGAAACCGGTCACTGCGCGCTCTGCCCCCGCACACTTGCCGAGAAAAAATACGACGTTGTCCCAGCGAAGAGCCCCAAGAAGATCGCCGTCATCGGCGGCGGCATCGGCGGTATGGAGTTTGCCATTCAGGCGTCAAAGCGTGGGCACACGGTGGATCTCTATGAGAAGAGCGACTGCCTCGGCGGCACCTTCATCGCCGCGGCTATGCCGGATTTCAAGGAGAAGGACAAGCAGCTCATCGAGTGGTACAAGGCGGAGCTGGCCAGGCATCCGGTCACAGTGCATATGAACACTGAGGTTCGCAGCCTGTCGGATATCCCCGCGGACGAATATGTGGTCGCCACCGGCGCAAAGCCCAAGGCCCTGCCGATCCCCGGCTGGGAGAAAACCATCAACGCCGCGGACTACCTGCTGGACGGCTGCAGTAAGGGCGACAAGGTCGCCATCATCGGCGGCGGCATCACCGGCTGCGAGGTAGCCTATCAGCTGGCGCTCATGGGCAAGCACCCCATCCTCGTAGAGGCCTTGGACGATCTGATGAAGACGAAGATGGTCCCTGCCGCCAACTCCATGCTCCTGCGGGATCTGCTGAAGTTCCACAAGGTGCCTACCTATCTGGAAGCCATGACGACGGAAATTCTGGATGACAAGATCATCGTCCGGCAGAACGGCGAGACGATCGAGTTGCCCTGCGATACGGTGGTGGTCTCCGTGGGATACAACAGCGGCACCGCCCTGGCTGATGCCGAGAAGCTCCCTGAAAACGTACATATCATCGGCGACGCGGAGCATGTGGCCAATCTGATGAACGCTATCTGGTCTGCCAATGATCTGGTGATCAGCCTGTAAGACGGTAAAGTTTTCGCCATTCTTCAGCGGAAAAGCAGTATTAATATTAAAAAAGGAGGATCATTATGGCAAAGACTATTATAAAGTGCGGCAAGTTTTTCGATTCCGTGGCGGAGTGCGTCAAGGAAAATGTGAACGTTGTCGTGGATGGAAACCGGATTGTTGAGGTCACCACGGCGCCTGTGGACGAGACCGACGCCAAGGTCTATGACTTCTCCGACAAGTTCGTCATGCCCGGCCTGATCGATAGCCACGTTCATATTGGCTTGAACGGTGAACCCACGTCGGCGGTCCTGGATATGATCACCCTATCGGACGCGGAACGTACGATCAAGGCCATGCTCAATGCGCAGGCGTCCATGATGGGCGGCTTTACCACTCTGCGGGATGAAGGCTGCGCCGCTTTCATAGACGTTGCTCTGCGCAACGCGATCAACGCGGGCAAGATCTGGGGTCCCCGGCTCTTTGTCTCCGGTATTCCCATCGGCTCCACCGGCGGCCATGGCGACAGCCATTACAGGACGGATGTTTCCACCGGCTTTTTGGCGGATGATATCCCCACAAGCGGCCTGGCTTTGATCATAAACAATCCCGATCAGGCGAGGAAGGCTGCCCGCTTTGACGTGAAGTACGGGGTGGATCAGATCAAGCTTCTGGCCACCGGCGGCGTCGCGTCTATCGGCGATGTGCCTGGCGCCCCGGATCTCACGGAAGAGGAAATGAAAGCCGCCCTGGACATTGCCAATGCCCATGGCCGCATCTCCTCCGCCCATGCGCATGGCGCGGTTGGCATCAAGTGCGCTATACGCGCCGGTATCACCTCCATTGAGCACGGTATGCTGATGGATGACGATTGCATCGATATGATGGCCGAGTACGGCGTCTATCTCTGCCCGACCATGCTGGCTCCGCATAAAATCGGGGAAATGAGTAAGTTCCTGCCGGCGGAGACGGTGGAGAAGAGCAGGACCTGTGAGAAGAATCAACCGGCCAAACTGGCAAAGTGCCGGGAAAAAGGCGTGAAGATCGTATTCGGCACGGACGTCGGCACCTTCTTCTCCTACCACGGCAAACAGGCCGAGGAGTTTGAACTGATGACAAAGAACGGCGGTTTCTCCGTAACGGAGGCGCTGGTTTCCGCCACGAAGACGGCTGCGGAAATGATACGCTGGTCCGACCGTATCGGCTCCATCGAGCCCGGCAAGTTTGCCGACATCGTCGCCTTCGACGAGAGCCCCTATGACGACATCACCGTCATGACCCGGTGCAGCTTCGTCATGAAGGACGGCGTAGTTTACAAAGGCTAATCCCCTTTTTCCCAATCATACAGCAGACGGTAGATCGCGTTTAGCCGCGGTCTACCGTCTCGTATTCTCTATCACAACATTGGTGGAAAATGACTATGCACGCAAAGAGCTTGGTGAAAGAATTTGTGCCAATTACTGTGGAAACGGGTATAGTATCTGCCGCGATTTTTTTCTTCTTGACTCTCTGCCATCTGGCATTGGGAAGTGTAGCCGGTCTGGCTAGCAGGAATTAAGTACTTGGGGCAATGCATAATGTCTTGCGATGAACAAGAGCAGAAGTGTTATCTATCCATGGTGGACAGGACGTTTGAATCCTCTGAGATAATTCGGATTCAAGATGTACCGAGAGCTATTCGTAAGCTTCATCACCAATTACTAGATGCGGGAACTGCCCAATGTCCTTATTGCGCGACCGGCATTTTATCTCAAGGTGATTACCCTTGAAAGTTCGTTTGTAACAATCCGGAATGCTCCTTTGACTATGTAGTAAATTGGGTATAAAGAAGCAAAAAGTAGACACCCACATTGATTGTGAGTGTCTACCTTTATTTTTCAGAGGTGGCTGGTTTCTGCTCCCAACTCGTATACTGTCAAGTTGGTTTTATTCTACAGTAATGGCAACAATTCTGGTGATTGTTCTGTTTTCCCGTCCGCATAAGATTAAATTGGCGATGCTGCAGTCAAACTGCACTGCGGCACTTCTTTTGCGCGCAGCCCCAGAATGGCATCCCAGTTTTTCAGCACACATTCTGCTACTGCCGGGTCGTACATCGTTCCGATGTTTTTTCGAATCTGTTCTTGGCATTTCATTGGATCCATTGCTTTACGGTAAGGCCGATCCGAGAGCATTGCGTCTATGGAATCCGCAATTGCAATGATTCGAGAACCCATCGGAATCTGTTCAGCAGCCAATCCATCAGGATACCCTTTTCCGTCATATCGTTCGTGATGAGACCGCACAATGGCAGCTACTTCACAAAAGGCCGGAACATTCACCAGAATCTGATACCCCTTTTCGGTGTGAGATTTCATCAATTCCCATTCATCCAATGCCAATGGACCTTTCTTCAGCAGAATATCGTCTCGAATTCCTATTTTCCCGATGTCATGAAGGTGTGCGGAAATGTGATAGAGTTCTGTTTCTTTCTCCGAAAGTCCCATATACGTGCAAATCCCCTCTGTCATTTCGGCCACTCTGGATGAATGGTGACTTGTATAAGCGTCACGGGCTTCCAATGCACAGGTGATACACAAAATCAAATCATGAAACTGCAGCAGCGTCTCCATTATGCATGTCCTTTCGCTATGTGATCCTTGTCGCCGCAAAGATCATTCCTCTGGATTCAATGCTGAAAAGGCCCCCACAGATCTGCGGCGGCCTTTCCAACATAGGAGATAAGAGGTGTAAGATATAGTATGGGTAAAGAGTAAAAACTCAGGTTACCATTTGGCAAGGCCTGCGCCCAGTTCGCGGCAGGTATCCTGACCGGCAGCATCGGGCATTTCGTTCAGTGCCAGACCTTCTTCGTCATACAGGTTGGCTCCTGCGCCGGCAGCCCGCTGGCACCAGTCCCGCATCCACTGTCCATCGCCCCAGCCGTAAGAGCCGAACAAGGCAATCTTTTTGCCGCCGAGAGAGCTCTCCAGTGCCGTAAACATCGGCTCCACAGAGTCCTCCTCCAGTTGCTCAGCACCCATAGCGGGACAACCGAATGCAACTGCATCATAGCTGCTCATGGCAGCAGCATCAAATCCGTCGGGTGGCAGAAGCTCCACCTCCGCACCGGCAGTCCGGGCGCCCTCTGCGATACAGGTGGCCATCTTTTCCGTGTTGCCGGTACCACTCCAGTATACGATTGCAAGTTTCATATTAGGTTCCTTTCTATATTGGAAAGCTAATCGCTTTCAAGATAACTCAGGCACATGCCGCCTGTGCGGCAGCAGAGAAGTGAGCCAGCGGCATCCCGGGGAAAAATACACTCCGGCAGTACTCCGTGCAGCGGTGATAGGCATCGAACCGCGCCTGTGCACTGCGGGGATCTCCGTAGGCCTTCCAGCATCCAATACAGGTGTAATTCCTGCCGTTGTTTTCGATAAACCCGATGACATCCTCTAAAGGATATCCCAGAAACACACCGATCTCGTGGGGAAATGCACCTTCCAGACATAGCCGCCCCGACAGTTGTCGCAGAACTGCCGGCAGGTCCCCCTCCATGTCATAACCCGCCTGTGTCAGAAACGCATGTGCTGCAGGACCGGACAGGATGCACCGCAGTTCCGTCGCAGAGTACACATAGAACAGGGCGGCATTCGTACGATGACAGACCTTTAGCACGCGGATACTCAAACCCATGTCCCGCAGTTCTGCAGCACAAGATTGGATCT
>JAZLFG010000026.1:0-35846 GCA_045615685.1 Faecousia sp. | reverse complement strand
CCCAGGGGACGGTTCTCTGTGCCTTGCGACACAGAGACCCGTCCCCTGTGTTCATGCATAGTGCCTCCGGCAGGACAGGATTTCCAGCACATCGCTGCGAACGCGGTACACCAATCGGTTTGTTTCATCAATGCGCCTGCTCCAAAAACCGTTCAGCTCACCTTTCAACGGTTCGGGCTTTCCAATTCCGTCAAAACCGCCCCGCTCAATATCTCTTATCAGGGCATTGATGCGCTTTAGGGTTTTCTTGTCCTGCGATTGCCAGTAAAGATAATCCTCCCACGCTTCCTGGAACCATATTTTGTTCATTCGCCCTCAACCTCAATCAGCTCATGTGCAACCCCATTGCCGGCATTCAGGGCGGCAATACCCCGGCGCAAATGTGCCATATTGCTATCTGAATAGAACGGGTCTGCGGCAACTTCAAAGGGTATGCGCCGCTCCCGTGCGACTGTTTTCGCAAAAATAGTAAACGCCGCACTCATGGACAGTCCCATGTCAGAGCATGCACGCTCCATGCTCCTTTTTACATCTGCGTCCAGTTTGAAATTCACATTTACGGCCTGTGCCATATACATCCCTCCTTGTTGCTTATATTATATGAAATAATAAAGAAAAAATCAATAAGTTTTCTTTAAAAGGCAGGGGAAGGGGAGGAACACAGGGTGGCGGAACACAGAGAACCGTCCCCTGTGTTCTCTGGCTGCTTATTTCTTAGCCAGCGCAATAACATGTTTACCAGCCTGGGAAGCATAACAGATTGTTTGGTATGCACCACCGAATTCCCTATAGACGCCGGATATCACATACTGGCTTTCGTCTACCATCCACCGATTGCGTTTTTGTATTGCTGCTTTGTAATGTACCCCCATTAATTCATTTGGAATTATGACATCATCATAAATAGTCTCATAGAAATCTTTGTTCGTATTTAACGCATTTGAGAAATATGGTTTTACGAGTATGAGCTTGATCTTTTTGTCGTTCCCTCTTACTTCTCGAACGGCTCTACAAAATAGGTCGTCAAAATCTCCCATGCCTCCGGTGAGAAAGATATGAACATTACAATTACCAATAAGATAATTAATATTGAACCGCAGTGTATCGATCACATTCCAATAAAAATTGTTGTGTCCAAATCCGCAACAGCATTCATTCAATGTTCTTTCACCCCCATCATTAACGATTGTTTTCTCTTTCTCTGCTTTATTATAACGATTTAATCGTTATTTTCAAGTAAAATCAAGAATTGAATCGTCAGAATTCACGATCCAATTATTATATAATTTACAGCAGAGAAGGGATGTGGCAGTATGGATGATGCTTTTATTCGTCATAGGATATCTGTATTGAGAACCAAACTGAATATCTCAGAGTACAAGATGAGTACAGATTTGGGTCATAGCAACAGTTATATTCATAGTATCTCATCGGGCAAAGCCCTTCCGTCCATGGGAGAATTCTTATACATCTGTGAGTACCTTGGCGTAACGCCTCGGGAATTCTTTGATGATAAAATACCAGAGCCACAGTTGGTTCAGCGATTATATCAGCTCACGCAAAATATGTCTGAGGAAGATCTGATTGTCCTAATTCATACTGCAGAGCGTCTAAACGCAAAAAATAACGAGTAGACAGACAGGGGGGCGGTTCTCTGGAGGAACACAGGGGACGGTTCTCTGTGTCGCATGACACAGAGAACCGTCCCCTGTGTTCTCATGTCGCATGACACAGAGAACCGTCCCCTGTGTTCTCATCCCCTGTCTTTCTTTGTGTTTAATGACAGGCCGCGTTCACTGTCTCCCATGTTCCGGCGGGAAATTGATCGTCCTCAATTTTCTCAAGACCGTCCGGCACTGGATCGGACGCAAGCGACGCCTCAGAAATACGCACGCCTTCTGCTGCCCGGTAGACCGTTCCCGCTTCGTCTTCCCCGTAAAGCGCAACAACTGTGCCATTATGGAAATCCAGCCATATCACGGCCTCCCGCCCATGGTTGTCCGCAGGAAGTAATTCTTCAATTCCCATAATGACTTCAATCTTTTTTGCCTCTTTTTCGCTTAGATTCTTCTCGTCCCATGTAGGATCGTTCGAATGATACCGGTAGGCGGTGATTTCTGCACTGCTGAAGGAATATCGTGCCTCAATCGGCTCGTCATCTATGAAACCCCAGGTATCTTCTATGAGCGGACCGACGTAGATATAATCTACGCGTCCATTTATTACGTGAATATGGATCGGGATATTCCCGTAGGTTGCAGAATAATATCTGTCCAGCGTTTCTACACCATCTTGAATGGAGGTTTTTTGTTCCTCTATTTCCGCATCCGGATACCGGGCCAGCACGTCCTCCTCAGAGCTGCCGATCCGAATTCCGTTTGCATCCCATGGACAGTTACCGTCCAGAAAAACCTCGTTCAAAATCCATCCGTTTCCCACGTCGATCAAATACAACTCCGCAGAATTGTCCCCGCCATACCACCAGGAGACCATCCATACTCCGTCATAAATCTCAGTTTCACCGGAATTGGAAATATCATCCGGTGCACCTAAAAGCGCCTCAATCTCATCCCGAGGCATTCCCAGATGCAGCGGTCCAATGGCAACACCGTCTAAATCCGGAGGCTGCGCCTGTGTCCCGCTATGATTTATATCATCGAACACATTTTGAGACAACGTGACCGGATCATCCGTTTTCAAAGGATCGTGATTCTTTTGACCAATCTTTGAAACGGCAAGGCATACGATAAGAATGCCGCACAGACAAGCCGCAATTACACCCCATTTCAGCCAGGCAGGTCTTGAAGCTTTCTTTGCATTGGGCGCCGCTTCTGCAATATGTCTATCGTCAATTTCGCCGATAAGCTCCAAGAGCCGTTTGTTTTTCATAATGCAATCCCTTCTTTCTCCAATGCCGCTCTGAGCTTTTCTCTTGTACGGAAAAGGGTCACTGTCACATTACTTTCGGAACGGCCATACTCCTGTGCGATTTCTTTTACCGGACTCATATACCAGTAGCGGCGGACAAAGATCTTTCGCGTTCCCGCCGGAAGATCCTCCAAAAATCGGTTGATCCTATTGCGAATGATCGTATCCTCCACAATCCGTTCCATATCCGTGTCGGCAGGAATGCACTGCGCAAGCTCCTCAAGGACAAGTGGCACTTGTCCGGATCCGCGTTTCTCAGCAGAAAGCTTTTCCCATTTGTTCAAGGATAAATTGCGCGTGATTTTTCCGAGGAACGTTTGCATTCTTCTGGGGCGCTTTGGGGGAATGGCGTTCCAGGCCCGAAGATATGTATCATTGACACATTCTTCAGAATCTTCTTCATTATGCAGAATATTATACGCAATGTAGTGACAGTATCTTCCGTATTTTTTGGAAGTTTCAGATATGGCTTGCTCGGATCGATCCAAATATAGTTCTATAATTTTGCTATCATCCACACCATCACGCTCCCTTCGTTTGGATCAAGGCCTTTCACCTTAATACACCGGATTAGCCGGCTGTTCCCTACACATTTTCCATCATTATTTTACACGAAAAGTTTGGATCATTCCATAGAAGAACCGTTCTCCTTTGGGCAAATAATTTTTTAGCTGAACAGGTTGATGATTTTCTTTTTTTGCTTCACAGCAAAATCGTAAGCGAGCCTCGTTCCGCTTTTTGGCTGATATGTGCCGACAGAGCGTTTCGTTTCCCTGCGGCGCTCCGGTTGATAGCTCTCGCTGTAATAAAAGACGCAGACATCACTGGCACGGATCATTGCCTGATTGCGCGCCACATAAGCGGCTTTTCCGGCAGCAGACACCCCTTTTGGGCAAAGATTGCTCTCATATCCGGATAGCAAAAATTGCATCGTGTATTCATCGGCTTCGTCATAATTTGTACGGAGCTTGACCCGCTGAATCTGCGGAAACTGCTCTTTCAATGCCGTCACCGCTTCATAGCACAAATCATTAAAAGCCGAATGGTCGCCAAAGATAAATTTGTCCGCACCATCTGCAACAAGCATATCCAGCGTTTCCTTTAGCTTTGCCCGCAGCTCCGGCGCACCGTCAATGCGCCTGTGTCCGATAAAGCAAACCGTCAGTTCCATGTTATCCTCGCCGCGCCAATTCTATTTGCGTATAACTACGCTATTAGTGTTAGTATAGCACAGAATGACCCTATGGAAAATGCCAAAATCAAAAAATAAAGCCTGCTTCCCATTTCACAGGAAACAGACTTCAAGCTTGCAGATTCAGTTTGCACTGTCGATAAAGGCTTGCAGGATGGCGAAAGCCCGGTCCCGTTCCTTTGGGGAAAGCTGTTCGATCATGTCCGAAAGTCGAGAACTTTTCACCTTATAACCGCCGTGAATTACATCGACGAAAAGATCATCTGCATGACACCCCAAGGTATTAATAATTGCGACCAGCTTATCTACGCTTGGAAAGCTTACACCGCGCTCAAGGTCAGAAAGATACGTGGGAGAGATGTCTATCAATTCGGAAAATTGCTGTTGTGTATAACCGCTTTCGTTTCGAAGCTGCTTGATGCGTTTTCCGATTATCTTTTTTAGTTCATGATCCTTCACGATTGCTTCCTCCGCAATTCATGCTAATAACGATTTACTAACTCCATCAGTATTAGTATAAAATACGGATCGGCCTTTATACATAAGGTATTTACGGATAGCTTGCCGTAATACCGCTATATAATTGTAAATATTTCGGAAACAAAAGGACTGCTTCTCATGATTTTTGCAGGTCATGAGAGGCAGTCCCTTTCTATGTGTTATGTGGTTATGATTCTGAGCCGGCGGACGTGGAGAACTCGCTGTAGAGCTTCTGGAAGAGCTCATCGTCCTCCGAGCTGACAAGAAGGACGTACTGTCCGTCTACCGTGCGCCAGTGGCAAAGCTTGGTGCCCATATAGTCGTAGACCTCGCCATCGCCCAGGGCGGCAAAGGCTTCCCGATCGGCATCGTCGGGGATCTCGGTGATATCTGCCGTAAAATCGGGACTGAAGCGGAGCGCACAGGCGACATTATCCACCAGAATGAAATACTGTGCAACCTCTGCGCCGTTTACCTCCACGATCTCGGCGTATTCGTCCATAATATCTACGGATTCGGGACGCACCATCTTGGCGCCGATGCGTGCATTTATGTCATCCACCGTGAGTACTTCCGTCGTATCGCCGTTGTTGGCTTCGGGCGTTACGGTGGCGTCGGGCTCTGTCGTGTCATCGGGTACGGCGGTGTCATCGGGTACTGCGGAATCGTCGGGTGTAGTTGCGTCGTCGGGTGTGGTATTGGCGGGGGCGTCTGCCGCAGGATCATCGGAGGGTGCATTTGCCTTGTCCTTGTTGCAGGCAACCAGGGTAAACACCATCATGGCTGCCAAAAGAAGTGCAATTATTTTTTTCATTTGTGTCGCTCCTTTGCTTTGTAGTGGTGCGCAATCCATGGACTTACCATGGGCGGGCGCTTGCGTTTTTTCGCCTGTTCTATTATTATAACGCATAAAGGTCTCCGGTGCAAGCAGTTTATACAAAATAAACGGTTTTTCTCGGTTGCGCTTTTTGCCCGTGCTGCGGTATAATAGGCGAGAAATCAATAATCCGCCGCGGAGGGACAGCTATGCCGGAACCGATCAAAATTACCGATTTTCTTGACCCAAATCTGGACGTCTACGCCCGGCTTACGGAGAACCAGCTCGTCAACCGCGCTGAGCCGGACAAGGGCCTGTTCATCGCCGAAAGCCCCAATGTGATCACCCGGGCGCTGGACGGGGGCTATGTGCCCGTCTCGTTTCTGATGGAGACACGGCACCTGGCGGCCCAGCGCTCGCTCCTTGCCCGCTGCCCCGATGTCCCGGTTTACACCGCCGCGCTGGACGTTCTGGTGCAATTGACCGGCTTTCCCCTCACAAGAGGCCTCCTGTGCGCCATGAGAAGAAAACCCCTGCCGGCGGCCGAGGAAATATGCAAAGGAAAGCGGCGAATTGCCGTCTTGGAGGATGTGATGAACCCCACCAACCTGGGCGCCATCTTCCGCTCTGCCGCTGCGCTTGGCGTTGAGGCCGTGCTGCTGACGCCGGCCTGCACCGATCCGCTCTATCGCCGCTGCGTGCGGGTCAGCATGGGGACGGTATTTCAGGTGCCCTGGACTTATGCAGACTCCTGGCAGGAGCGACTGCGGGCGATGGGCTTTCGCAGCGCTGCCATGGCGCTGCGGGACGACTCCCTGGCGGTCAATGACCCCGCCCCGGTGGGGGAGGAAGCACTGGCCATCGTCCTCGGCACAGAGGGGGACGGCCTCGCGGAGCACACGATTGCGGACTGCGACTATACCTTGCGGATTCCCATGCGCAATGGGGTGGATTCTCTCAACGTGGCAGCGGCGGCAGCGGTGGCCTTTTTCGCCCTATGTTAATGGATGCCAAAGAGTCGGCAGGCATTTTGTGTCGTGGCGCTGGCAGCCTCTTCCTCGGAGATGCCTCGGATTTCGGCCAGCTTTTTCGCCACAAAACGCACAAGCCTCGGATCATTTCGCCTGCCCCGGAAGGGTTCCGGGGCCATGTAGGGGCAATCCGTCTCAATGAGAATGTGCGCTAAGGGGATCGCCTGGGCAGCCTCCACGGCTCTTCGGGCATTCTTGAAGGTCAGCACGCCGGTGAAGCCGATGTACCAGCCCCGATGTACCAGCGCCCGGGCCATGTCCGCCGAGCCGGAAAAGCAGTGGAACACCCCCTTGACCTCGGGGAACTCGTCCACAATGGCAAGGCCGTCGGCATGGGCCTCCCGCTCGTGGACGATGACGGGAAGCTGCAACTCCCGGGCCAGGGCCATCTGCATCCGGAAGGCCTTCTGCTGGATTTCCCGGGGAACGTCCTCATAGTGGTAGTCCAGGCCGATTTCACCGATGGCGCGCACCTTGGGGTGGCTTCTCGCCAGATCGCGGTAAAGCTCTATTCG
This sequence comes from Faecousia sp., assembly GCA_045615685.1. GTDB lineage: Bacteria > Bacillota > Clostridia > Oscillospirales > Oscillospiraceae > SVMC01. Next base: position 28,883 of record JAZLFG010000026.1, on the reverse strand, counting down.
CGCCTCGTCTACCTGGTCGGCGTCGTCGGGATGGCTGCCCACGGCGCTGTAAATGTAGGAAACCTCGCTGCCTAACCGGCACCCCGCCTGGGAGGAGGCCAGGTCGCAGCCCGCGTTCATGAGATAGCGGAGATTCTGCCGGGGAAGATCCGCCAGCAGCTCCTGGCGGTCGTCATCAAAGCGTGGGTCGTCCAAATGGGCGTGGGAATCAAACAGCTCCATGTGCTTCCTCCTTATGCTGCTGCAAATAGATGAGTAATACTGCAATATCGCTCGGGGATACGCCCGAAATGCGCCCTGCCTGCCCCACGGAGGCCGGACGAATGGCGCCCAGCTTCTCCTGCGCCTCTAAGCGCAGGCCGCCGATGGCGGCATAGTCGATATCCGGGGGCAAAAGGCGGCTCTCTTCCTTTTGGAACTGCTCCACCTGCCGCTCCTGCCGGGCAAGATACCCGGCATATTTGATCTGAATCTCCACCTGCTCGCACACCTCCGGGGAGAGGACGGGGCGATCCGGGTCAAAGGGGGCAATCGCCGCATAGCCCAGCTCCGGACGGCTGACAAGGTCACAAAGCCGCGCAGAAACCTTCACCGGCGCACTGCCATAGCGCAAAAGCAGCTCGTTGAGCGCCTCCGAGGCGCACACACCGGTGGCCTTCAGGCGGGCAATCTCCAATGAGACCTGCCGGTACTTTTCCTCCACCCGGGCCAGAGTTTCCTCAGACACCAGGCCGATGCGGTGGCCGATGGCTGTGAGCCGCTGGTCGGCATTGTCCTGCCGATGCAAAAGGCGGTATTCCGAGCGGGAGGTCATGATGCGGTAGGGCTCCTCGGTGCCCTTGGTGACGAGGTCGTCGATCAGCGTGCCAATATAGCCATCGCACCGCCGAAGGAGCATGGGCGCCTCGCCCTTGAGCTTCAACGCGGCGTTGACCCCCGCGACAAAGCCCTGCACCGCCGCTTCTTCATAACCCGACGAACCGTTGAATTGCCCCGCGCCGTAGAGGCCGGGGATTTTTTTGCTCTCCAGGGTGGGCAGCAGCTCCGTGGGGTCAACGCAGTCATACTCGATGGCGTAGGCAGGGCGCATCATCTCGGCCTTTTCCAGCCCGGCCACTGTGTGGAGCATCTGAAGCTGCACATCCTCCGGCATGGAGGAGGAGAAGCCCTGGATATACATTTCATCCGTCTTTATCCCGCAGGGCTCCACGAAGAGCTGATGCCGGGGCTTTTCGGAAAAGCGCACAACCTTGGTCTCGATGGAGGGGCAATAGCGGGGGCCGACACCCTGGATGGAGCCGTCGTAGATGGGGCTGCGATCCAGATTCTGCCGAATGATCTCATGGGTGGCGGCGGTGGTGTAGGTCAGGTGGCAGACGGCCTGATTTTTCGGCGGCTGCGTGGTGCGGAAGGAGAAGCCCACAGTCTGCTCGTCGCCGCTCTGCAGCTCCATGGCGGAAAAGTCGATGGAGCGGCGGTTGATCCGGGGCGGGGTGCCGGTTTTGAACCGGCGCATGGTCAGCCCCAGCGCCCGCAGCCGCTCGGTCAGGCCCACGGCGGCGTGCATTCCGTCCGGGCCGGAGGAAAGGATACGCTCGCCAATGATGACCGTGGATTCGAGGTAGGTGCCGGTGGCGAGGATCACCGCACGGCAGGCATATTCCGCGCCCAATTGGGTGACAACGCCGCTGACCCTGCCATTTTCCGTCTTCACATCCACCACCATGGCCTGCTTGAGGTCTAAGCCCTCCTGGGTTTCCAGGCGGTGCTTCATGAACTCCTGATAGGCGCGGCGGTCGGCCTGGGCCCGCAGGGAATGGACGGCAGGACCCTTGCCCCGGTTCAGCATCCGGTACTGGATGCAGCAGTGATCCGCCGCCCAGCCCATCTCGCCGCCCAGGGCGTCGAGCTCGCGCACCAGGTGGCCCTTGCCGGTGCCGCCGATGGCCGGATTGCAGGGCATATTCCCCACCGCATCGAGATTGATGGTAAAAATCACCGTGCGCAGCCCCAGCCGGGCCGCAGCCAGTGCTGCCTCGATGCCCGCGTGGCCTGCGCCGACCACCGCAATGTCGTATTCCCCCACAAAATAGCCCATAGCTCTGCCCCCTTGTATTTCGTTGATTTTATCACCGAATGAGGCTTTTTTCAATAGGGAGGCCGCGGTGCGGCAAAAAGTCTATCTGACCTGCGGAAGCCGATCCCGGCAGGCTGCCAGGACTTCATCGGATGGAATCGTATCCTCCATTTGCCCGTCATGAAATTTTTCATAAGCCAGCATATCGAAATAGCCGGTACCGGTGAGGCCGAACAGGATGGTTTTTTCCTCCCCGGTCTCGGCGCATTTTTTTGCCTCGTCCAGGGCCACGCAAATGGCGTGGGCACTCTCCGGCGCGGGCAGAATGCCCTCGGTTCGCGCAAAATACTCGGCTGCCGCAAATACATCGGTCTGCTTCACGCTGACCGCCTCCATGTGTCCGCCGTGGTAAAGCTCCGACAGGATGGGACTCATGCCGTGATAGCGAAGGCCGCCCGCATGGCTCGGCGAGGGGATAAAGTCGCTGCCCAGGGTGTACATCTTGGCCAGGGGACAGACCATTCCCGTATCGCAGAAGTCATAGGCATATACCCCCCGGGTAAAGCTCGGGCAGGATGCGGGCTCCACCGCAATGATGCGGTAGTCCGCCTCACCGCGAAGCTTTTGCCCCATAAACGGCGCAATCAGGCCGCCGAGATTGGAGCCGCCGCCGGCACAGCCGATGATCAGATCCGGCCGAATTCCATACTTCTCAAGGGCAATTTTGGTCTCCAGCCCAACCACCGATTGGTGCAGGAGCACCTGGTTGAGCACACTTCCCAGCACGTACCGATAGCCGTCGGTCGTGACCGCCTTTTCCACTGCCTCGGATATGGCGCAGCCAAGACTTCCCGAGGTATCCGGATGGGCGGACAGAATCTTCCTGCCAACCTCGGTTTCCGTGGACGGCGAGGGGGTGACCGATGCGCCATAGGTGCGCATGACCTCGCGGCGGAAGGGCTTCTGCTCATAGGAGCATTTTACCATATACACCTTGCAGTCCAGGCCAAAATAGGCGCAGGCCATGGAAAGCGCGGTGCCCCACTGTCCGGCGCCGGTTTCGGTGGTGATCCCCTTTAGCCCCTGCTCTTTGGCATAGTAGGCCTGGGCAATGGCGGAATTCAGCTTGTGGCTGCCGCTCGTGTTGCTGCCTTCAAACTTATAGTAAATCTTGGCGCTTGTGCCAAGCCGCTCCTCCAGGCAGTAGGCCCGCACGAGCGGAGAGGGGCGGTACATCTTGTAGAAATTGCGGATTTCCTCCGGAATCTCAAAATAGGCGGTGTCGTTGTCCAGCTCCTGGGCAATCAGCGCTTCACAGAACACGCCGGCAAGCTCTTCAGCCCCCATCGGCTGGTGGGTGCCCGGATGGAGCAGGGGGGCGGGCTTCTGCTTCATGTCGGCGCGCAAATTATACCAGGCGCGCGGCAGCTCTTCCTCGTTCAGATAGATTTTATACGGAATTTTTTTATCCTGCATGGTAATCGCCTCCTGAAAATTGTCGTAATTCCTACCTTAGAATGAGAAAAATGCCGCTGCCTTATACCCTTTCGCACTTCCAACATCTCCCTGGATGCACATTCGCACAGGGGACGGTTCTCTGTGTCGTACATTCGCACAGGGGACGGGTCTCTGTGTCGTACGACACAGAGAACCGTCCCCTGTGCTACACTATGCTTATTTTTTTGTGTTGTTGCCTTGTTTTGGGCAGATTTTTGGGGATTTGACCCTAGGGTTGGAAGGAATTTTCCGCAAAAGGGGGTGATGAGATGCAGCCACTGACAAAGGCGCAGCTGCGCAGCTTTGCCGCGGTCTATCTGAAATCCATGGATCCGGCGGAGGCCGCTCGCAGCATCGGGGTCAGCGATGCCATGCGTGTGCTGGAGCAGGAGGAGGTTGGACGCCAGATTCGCCACAGCCGTGAGCTTCTGGCCGGACACTTCACGGTGGAGGACACCATCCGCCGCATGGTGGCGCTGGCCTTCGGCAAGGCCAACGACTGCGTGCGGCTGGCGCTGGATGACGCGGTGGACATCGACACGCTCGACCTCTCCCTGCTGTCAGAGATCAAGCGCAACGAAAAGGGCACCGTGGAGATCAAGCTCCTCGACCGAATGCGGGTGCTGGAGCGCCTGCTGGCCCTCGATCGGGGCGGCGAAAACGAAGCGAGCGCCTTCTTCCGGGCCATGCAGGCCGCCTGCGGGCAGGACACATTGGAGGAATCGGATTGAATTTTAAGGGATTTTCCCAAAAACAACAGCTTGTGCTGACCTGGTGGATGCCCGGCGGCAAATTTTCCCGCTGCGAAGGCATCATCTGCGACGGCGCAGTGCGAAGCGGCAAGACCCTCTCCATGGCGCTGGGCTTCTTCGTCTGGTCGATGGCGCAGTTTCAGGGAAAACGCTTCGGCGTGTGCGGCAAGACCATTGCCTCGGTGCGGCGCAACGTCCTATCCGAGCTTCTGCCACGGCTGGAGGCCATGGGCTTTACCGTCCGGGAAAAGCGCTCGGAAAACCGGGTGGAGCTGCGCTTTGGTGGCCACTGGAACGAGTACTACCTCTTCGGCGGCCGGGATGAAGGCTCCGGCGCACTCATTCAGGGCATTACCTTCGCCGGAATCCTGCTTGACGAGGTGGCGCTTATGCCTCGCAGCTTTGTGGAGCAGGCCTGCGCCCGCTGCTCCGTCACAGGCTCCCGGCTCTGGTTCAACTGCAATCCCGAGGGGCCTCGGCACTGGTTCTACACCGACTGGATTGGCAAGGCAAAGGAACGGAGGCTGCTCTACCTTCACTTTACGATGGAGGACAACCCCTCTCTCAGCCCCGCCATAAGGCAGCGCTACCATCGGCTCTATTCGGGCGTGTTCTACCGCCGCTTCGTGCTGGGACAGTGGGTCGCCGCCGAGGGAAGGGTCTACGATTTCTATGACCCCGCATCGGCTCCGCCGCCTCCGCCGGAGCCCTACGAACGGCTGTGCATCTCCTGCGACTATGGCACGGTGAATCCCGCCTCCTTCGGCCTCTGGGCAAAAAAGGCGGGAATCTGGTACCGCATCGACGAATTCTACTTCAACTCCCGCCTGGCCCAGCGCCAGATGACGGACGCGGAGTATGCCGATGCCCTGCGTCGCCTGGCAGGGGGAAGAGCTGTGGACACCGTGGCGGTGGACCCTTCGGCGGCGAGCTTCATTACGCTATTGCGCCAGGAGGGCTGGAACGTGCGCAAGGCCGACAACGACGTTCTTTCCGGCATTCGCAAAACCTCGCAGCTTCTCAAGAGCGGAAAAATCGTCATTTGCAGCAACTGCCTCGACTGCCTGCGGGAGACAGAGGAGTATGTCTGGGACGTGGGAGCCACCGGCCAGGACCGGGTGAAGAAGGAGCACGACCACGCCATGGACGATATGCGCTACTTCGTCACTACCATTTTGCAAAAAAATAACGCCCCCTTCGCCGCCTGCAGCGTGGCGCGGGGGAATCCATCCGGAGGTGAAACATGAAACTAGGAAAACGAAAACGCGAGACGGCCTCCGCCAGCACCCAACTGCGCGAAAGCCGACCCTATCACCAGGCCCTTTCCCTCGTGCCCCTGGGAACTCCGGAGCTGCGGCTCTACCAGGCCATGCGGGAGTCGATCCCCGTGCTGGACGCCGCCATTGTCAAGCTGGTACGGCTGACCGGTGGCTTTGACGTTGCCTGCCAAAATCCGGAGGCAGAGGAGGGGCTGCGCACCTTCCTGAAAAACGTCCCCTGCGGGCGAGGCCAGCAGAGCATTCACAGCTTCCTCGACGCCTACCTGGACAGCCTCCTGACCTACGGCAGAGCGGTGGGGGAAATGGTTGTGGCGGATGGCCACCTGCGGGCGGTCTGCTGGGGCGATGTGTCGAAGGTGCAGATTCGGGAGGGGAAAAGTCCCCTGGATATCACCCTCTGCATCCAGGACGAGCATGGGCAGGCAAAGCCGCTGCCCCGGCAGGAGCTGCTGCTGTTCACGACCCTAAATCCGGAGCCTGCCAACCCCTATGGGGTTTCCATGCTGCGCAGTATGCCCTTTTTGGCAGATGTGCTGCTGAAAATCTACCAGACGGTCGGCTCCAACTGGGAGCGGGCCGGGAATATCCGCTACAGCGTGGTTTGCAAGCCCGGCTCGGAAGACTTCGCGCAGTACAGCGCCTCGGATCGGGCCAACCAAATGGCCGAGCAATGGGCCAGGGCCATGGAGGATACCCAGAGCGGCAACGTGCGGGACTTCGTGGCAGTGGGCGACGTCGCAATCCATGCCATCGGCGCGGACGCTCCGGTGCTGGACTCGGAGGTGCCGGTGCGGCAGATTCTGGAGCAGCTCGTGGCCAGAACCGGCCTGCCGCCCTTCCTGCTGGGGTTTAGCTGGGCCTCCACCGAGCGAATGTCCAGCCAGCAGGCCGATATGCTCACGAGTGAGCTTTGGTCGCTGCGCCGCACGCTGACCCTTGCGCTCTGCCGCATCTGCGAGCTATGGCTGGCCCTGGAGGGCTACGGCGGCAGCGCCGAGATCGTCTGGGATGACATCAGCCTACAGGATCTGGTGGATGAGGCCCAGGCCGAATTCTACCGGGCCAGAGCGAGAGGAGGTGAAAGCAAATGAATTCCATGAAATCTGCCGTCCTTTGCGCGGGCGGCACCCCTACCCCGGCACAATTGGAGAAAATCAACCTGCAAAGCAAGGCAAGGCTCACCGCCGAGCAGGTGTACTGCTTCTCCGTCCGCCTGTGCGACGATCAGCCGGATCGGGACTTTGAGCGCTTTGACACGGCCGCGCTGCCGCGTTTGGCAGAGCTCTTCATCGGCAAAACCGGCATCTGCGACCACGAGTGGTCGGCACAGGGGCAGGTGGCGCGGATTTTTGACGCCTGGACGGAGTCCGAGGGGGAGGCCACGCTCCTGCGGGCCTGGGCCTACATGCTGCGCGCCGAGGAAACCAACCCCATCATCGACAAGATCGAGGCAGGCATCCACCGGGAGGTCTCCGTTGGCTGCGCCATGGGGAAGACCCTCTGCTCCATCTGCGGCGCGGACTACGGCGCCTGTGAGCACCGAAAGGGCGAACGCTATGGCGACAAGCTCTGCTGCGCTGTGCTGTGCGATCCCCTCGACGCCTATGAATTCTCCTTTGTAGCCGTGCCGGCACAGCCGGCGGCGGGAGTGCTCAAGGGCTTTTCCGAAAACGACGCAGCGCTTTCCGCGCTCAAGCATAAGGCCGAGCTGGGAGAGCGATACCTTGCCAAGCTTCGGCAGAAGAGTGTGCGCCTTGCCCTGGCGCTTGGCCTTCGCGTGGAGCGGGAGGTGCTGGAGGCCATGGCATGCAGCCTGGAGGAAGACTCCCTGCAAAAGCTCAACGGGGCTTTGGAGGTGCTGCGGGATCGAAAATTCTCCTACAGCACCCAGCTTCCCGGCGAAAACGCACCGTCCCAAGGCTTTGAAGCCGAATTTATGATCTAATTTTTAAGGAGGAACCACTATGGCAACCCATCTCATTTCCATGCAGGGCCTTGGTGCGGAATATCTCACCGCCAAGGCTGGCAGCAGCGTAACGGAGGGCTATCCGTGCAGCTTCTCCGCCAACGACACCGTCGCCGATAGCGCCGAGGACGCAGACTTCTGCGGCGTCATCACCGGTAAGCGAGACGGACTCGTGACCGTGCAGTACCAAGGCTTTGTGACCCTGCCCTATTCCAGCACGGCCCCGTCCGTTGGCTACGCAATCCTGGCGGCCGACGGCGAAGGCGGCGTGGCGACAGCCGTTTCCGGCAGAAGCTACCTTGTCACCCATGTGGACACGACGGCAGGAACCGTCTGTGTCCTGCTGTAAGGAGGAATACGATTATGGCATTTGACAATATTCGTCTGGAAAAGGGCATGTACCAGGAGGCCGGCAAGACCTTTACCCAGGTACTGGAGAGTCTCGACCCCACCGAGGGCTATCGGGGCACCTACCTTGAGCACACCGACGCTTTCCAGCGTCAGCTCAAGCGCTTTGGCATTGCCTGCAAGGGCGCACACTCCTCTGCGGTGGAGAAGTTCTTCGCCACCTTCCAGTCTGCGGTGCTGTTCCCGGAGTATGTGGCCCGGTGCGTGCGGCAGGGGATGGAGGAGAGTAACATCCTCCCCACCATCTGCGCCACCACCTCCATCATCGACACGATGGATTACCGCGCCATCTATTCTGTCCCCACCGAGGACGAGAAGTCCCTCAAGTCCGTAGCCGAGGGCGCACAGCTCCCCGCGACCACCATCCGCACCAAGGGCAATCTCGTCAATCTCCATAAGCGCGGCCGGATGCTCGTGGCCTCCTATGAGGCCATTCGGTTCCAGAAGCTCGACCTGTTCTCTGTGATGCTGCGGCAGATCGGTGCGCAGATTCAGAAGCTCCATGTGGCCGATGCCGTGGACGTGATCGTAAACGGCGACGGCAACAACAACGCCGCCACCACCTATGCCATCGGTACCAGCCCCATCGGCGGCACCTCCGGCACCCTGAGCTATGACCAGCTGGTGGAATTCTGGGCCCAGTTCGATCCCTACGAAATGAACACGATCATTGCCCCCACCTCCAGCTTCCTCTCCCTGCTCAAGCTGGACGAGCTGCAAAATCCCCTCACCGGCCTCAATTTCCAGGGCACCGGCAAGCTCGAAAATCCCCTGGGCGCCCAGCTTCTGCGCTGCGACAGCGTGAGCGCCAATACCCTCCTGGGACTCGACCGCCGCTATGCGCTGGAAATGGTGCAGGCGGGCGAGGTCAACGTGGAATTCGACAAGCTCATCGACCGCCAGCTGGAGCGGGCCGCCATCTCCTCCATCTCGGGCTTCGCAAAAATCTGCGACAACGCCTCTGCCTCCCTCTCCATCTGATATGACGAGGCTGGAGGATATCATTGCCACCGCCCAGGTCTTCGCAGGCTCCCTCACCGACGCACAGCGCTCCATCCTCGAGCGCCTGTGCGTCCCGTCGGACACGGCGCTTTGCGACCCCCTGCGCGATGGCCTCACCCCCGAGGACTGCTACGACAGCTTCGTCTGCGCCGCTGCCTGGATGGCCCTGTCCGGCCTGGGCGGGGCGCAGAATCTCTCCGGCGTGGAGAGCTTCACCGCCGGAACCCTCAGCGTGAAGCATTCACCGGGCGCCTCCAACTGCCTTGCCATGCAGGCAGAGGTGATGATGGCGCCCTATTTGAAGCACGGCTGCTTTGACTTTCGGAGGGTGTAGCCATGCGGGAGATCATTGAGGCAATCATCGCCAGCTACGGCTCTACAATCATCGCGGTAGAGGGCGGCAGCACTCGAAGCTTTCGCGCTTTTTTACAGCTTGTCACCAGCAAGAGCTGGCAGAATATGGAGCGGGTTTTCGGCCCTCTGGGGGAAATTCCCAGAGGGCAGTACCTCTATCTTGGCCCCGCCGGAGAGGACATTCGCGGGGCCGATTACCTGCAGTGCAATGGCACGGACTACCTGGTGCGTCGGGCCGATCTCCTAACGGTGGCCGATGCGCCGCTCTACATCTGGGGACTTTGCGTGCGAAAGGGGGCCGATGACCCGTGGTCGAGCTGACGGAGGCCTTCTGCAGCGCTCTGACGCAAGCCGGCATCCCCGCCTGCAGCGCCAAAGGGCCTGACCTGTCCCCCCGCTTAAAGGAAAGCGCCGTGGCCGTCAGCGTGAAGGAGCTGGCCCATAGCCCCGGCGGCTTCAGCGCCTATCTTGGCATCCACGAGGGGCAGGAGCTCTATGGAATGCGCCTGAACGCCCGGATGCTGCTGGAAATTCTCAGCCCCGTCCATATGGGCGCAGCCGAGTGCAGAGCCTGCCTCGACCGGGTGAGCGTGGCGCTGGCCCAGGGGGTGGAGGGCGTCAGCATCCTTGAGATTGTGACCCATGCACCGGAATATGACCCGGTGGGCGACTACTTCCTCGCAAGGCTGGAGGCCGACTGCCGCTGCTGGCTGTGCGCCGGCAGTGCCCGGGAGGAGCCAGAGGAGTTGACACATTTCATCTTGAAAGGAGCGCTCACATGAGCATCACGTATCACGAGCGACCCGGCGTCTATGTGGAATACGACACCACCAGCCGGGGCTCGGCCACCACGACCCGCGTTGTCGGGATCGCCGCCCTTTGTCAGGGCTCTGGCCTCTCCCGCTTTAGCTCTCCGGAGGCTGCGCAGGCCATTTTCCCGCCAAGCAGCACGCCGGGGAAAATGCTGCAATTGGCCTTCTCCAACGGGGCGGCGCAGGTCGTTTTCTGCCCGGTGGCGGCGGCGACCACCCAGGGCTACAGTGCCGCAGTCACAGCGCTTTTGACCGAGGGTGAGGTAAGCTGTCTGGCGACAGACTGCGAAACCAGGCAAATTTTAAATGCAATGGATGATCTTCTTTGCGCCGAGGGCGCTCGGGAATGCATCGCCTTCGCAGGCGTGTCCACACCCACCCTGGAATCCCTATGCGCCCTGGCCCAAAACCTCAACTGCGAACGGCAGGTGCTCCTTGGGGCAGATGTGCGCTACGCCGGGGATGAAGCGGACGGCGGCGGCTGTCTGGCTGCCGCTGCGATGGCGGGGCTTCTCAGCAGCCAGGAGGACCCGGCGCTGCCTCTGAACGGGGCGCAGCTTGCCGGCCTCGACGCGGTCAGCCTGACCCTGACGGAATCCCAGATCGACACGCTGGTACGCGCCGGCGTGACACCTCTGGAGGCAGTGGGCGGACAGGTGCGCATCATCCGCGCCGTCACCACCCGCACCGCCACGGAGGGGGCTGCGGACATCACCTGGCGGGAGCTCACAACCGTGTGCATCGTAGACGATGTGATCCCTGCGGTGCGAAACGCCCTACAGGCCAAGTTTCTCCGCCGCAAAAATACGGCCGTCACCCGCAACGCCATCCGCTCTCAGACGGCCATCATCCTCGACGACCGGGTGCGGCGCGAGATCATCGAGGGCTACGACAGCCTGACGGTGGAGCCGGTGGAGAGCGACCCCAATACCTGCGAGGTCAGCTTCCATTTCCAGATCGTCCACGGCCTGTGCCGCATCCATCTGCAAATCCACATTCTGGTGTAAGGAGGCAGCCATGATTCATAAAATTCCAACCACAGCCGATATTTATCTGGAGGTGGACGGTGTCCGGGTGGCCGTCGTGCAGAGCTACCGAGCCGTGACCACCCGGGAAAGCCGGGCGGTGGAGGCCTTCGGGCAGGAGGAGCCGGTGGCTACCATTCGGGGGCTCAACCGGTATGTGCTGGAGCTCTCCCGGCTGTACGCCACAGACGACGCCATCCGCGACGGCATTGACTTCGCCTCCCTGGAGGACTTTTCCCTGGTGATCTGCAAACCGGATCGTTCGATTATCTATTACGACTGCCAGTGGCAGGAGCTTTCCGAGCAGGCAGAGGTGGGCGGCATGGTGCTGGAGCATGTGACCGTCCTGGCAGGGCACCGCACGGAGCTTCTACGCTGATATGGAAAAGCTGCTGCAGGATTATCTCCACGGCGAGGGCACGCTGGAGGGCGTCCGGGAGCCTGCGGATTTCGACCGCCTGTGCGAAGAGGTCAGGAAGGATGCCGCCGGTCGCCTCCGCTGGCAGGTTGTGCGCCGGTTGGGCCTTTCCCCCTTTCTGTCTTCGCCGGGGCGGGACGAATACCTCTATGCCCTGGCCCAGCTCCGGCTCGACCGCGAGGAGGCCTTGGAGCGCCTGTGCCCCACCTGCCAGGCCAGGGCCAAAAGCGAACGCTGCGCCTGCTGTGGTGCGGCTCTGCCCATCCAAAATCCGGGCTTTAACGAAACCCGCTATGAGGAGCTGAAACAACATGGCGCATCTTCCCTTTGAAACGGACGCTCCGGCACTGCTCGCAGCCATTGCCCTGGCGCTGCGGCCACTCAACCCCGCCGGTACATCCGAAGCTTCCGCTGCCCAAGTCGCTTCCCCCGAGGCGGAGCGGACAATCTGGTACCGAACGCCGGGCGGCAGCGCCAAAACGGCAACCGTGACCGGTTCGCCTGCCTCCGCCGCATCCGAGCCATATTGGCTGACGCCGGACTCCCGGGAGCCGGCGCCTTCCGTCGAGGCAATTTCCCGCGCCATTGAGCGGGACGCCCGGCGCTTTTCACTCTGATCTGAAGGAGGGCGTATATGCTCAGTGCAATGCGCTACAAGAACTTTATCTGGCCCCACAATCCCAGAACCTTCCATATCGCATGGAAACGGCGGGTGGCCGTTCTGGACGCACCCGGCGGCAGCTTTCATGTGCAGGAGCTGGGCAAAACCTGCCGCATTCTGCAAGGCGAGGGCGAATTCTTCGGCCGGGACGCCTATGCCACCTTCGAGGCGCTGGCCGCGACCTTTCAGCAGGATGGGCCGGGGATGCTGGTGCATCCTGTGTGGAGCAGTGAGCGGGTATACTTTACCCGACTCGAACTGACCCAGCAGCCAAGGCAGGATTATGTGGCCTACGCCTTTGAATTTACCGAGGCGCAGCCCCTGGCGCAGACCAAGGGCAACCCAAGCAGCCTTGTGTCCGGCCAGCGCTACACGCTCGCGCCGGGGGACACCATCTGGTCGGTTGCCCTGCGCTACGGCCTGGATGTGGAAGCTCTACTCGCCAAAAATCCCGGCATTTCCAATCCCAACGCCCTGCGTGCCGGACAGGAGGTGGTGCTGAAATGAGATGCGAGGTACTTACTCCGGAGGGCGTGCGACTGCCTCTTCCGGATTTGACGGCCTTCCGGTTTCGCCATACCGACGGCACCAGCGCCGACAGCTTTGAGGTGACCTTCCCCACCCGGGAGTCGCTGCTGCCGGAGCTTCGAAAAAGTGTGGATTTTTATGCCTATGACGAAGAAGCCCTCTGCTTTCGGGGGCGGATCGATGAGGTGGAAACCGTCTACGCCGACGCCTTCACCACCACCCTTTGCGGCCGGGGTCTGGCAGCGCGGCTGATGGACAACCAGGTGGAGGGGGCGGAATACTACAGCGTGGAGCTTTCCACTATCCTGGAGCGCTATGTCCGGCCCTATGGCATTTCCGCGATTCAGACGCAGGGCGGGCCGTTTCGGGTGCAGCTATTATCCATCGGCGCGGGATGTAGCTGCTATCAGGTGCTGCAGGGCTTCTGCCTCCATGCGGGGGCGCCGACGCCCCATTTTCTGCCGGACGGCACCCTCTCCATCGCGCCGGGTACCGGCCACTATACGCTGGGAGCGGACGAAATTCTCTCGGCTACCTGGCGGCTGTGCCGCTACGGGGTCATCTCTCAGCAGAAGGTCATTGACCTGACGAGCGGCATCACAAGAACTGCCGAGCTGCCCGCGCTCATGCGCCTTGGCATCGACTGCCGCCGGGTCGCCACCCGTTCCGGCCCCTTCACACACGTCATTGAGCGCACTGCCTGGCAGCGGCTCGAAGAAGCTGCCAGAGAGCTTGACACCCTGACGCTGGTGCTTCCGGGGGCCCATCCCGCCCTGCCCTGGGACAGCGTACAGGTGACGCTGCCCGAATTGGGCATTGGCGGCGAATGCATTGTGACAGAAGCCTGCCGCCAATTGGACGGCAGCAGCGACACCACGCAGCTTCGTCTGCGGGCAAAGGAGTGAGCATTATGTGGCTTTCAAGACAGTTTTGTACCCCGCTGCCGACGGAAACCGCCCTGTTCGGCGAGGTGACGCTCAGCGCCCCCCAGGCTGCCGCCAGGAGCGCCGGAAGGGAGCAGCGGCTTCTGCCCCTCGTTTCTCCCGGCGGACTGAGCTGGCTTCCGAATCCCGGGGAGCAGGTGCTGGTGCTGCGGGAGGGCTCGTGCATCCTCGGCACAATTCAGCAGGAGGCAGACCTCTGCCCCGGAGAAGTCTGCCTCCATGCAGGCTCTGCCTCTATTTTATTGCAGCCCGACGGGACGATTCAAATCACCGGGAACGTCTATGTCAACGGCGCTGCGCTGGGAGGTGGCTAAGATGGCAAATCAGCTCATGGGAGGCGACTATCCGGTGCGCGGCACCGGCAATGTCCGCCTGACCGGCGCGGATGCCGCCTTTGCCGACGCCCTGTTCCGCCTCCAGTGCCGCCGGGGCAGCTTTCCCTTCCTGCCGGAGCTGGGCAGCCGCCTGTGGGAGCTGGGCCTGGTGCGCTCCGGCGATCGGGCAGCCTGCGCAAGGCAGTATTGCCTGGAGGCGCTGGCGGGCAGCGGGGTGGAGGCACGAAATGTGACCGTATCGGAGCAGGGGCAGGCGCTTTTAGTAGGGGCAGAGCTGCGGCTCGGTGAAAATTCCATCTCAGTGGAGGTAAGCGTATGAAAACAACCCAGGAAATCTATGCCGCGCTGCGCGACGGCATCTATCAGCGCAGCGGCTTTTTACCAGATGATAGCTGCGACCTGGCCGTCCGGCTCTATGCGACGGCTGCTCAGCTCGAAAGCCTCTACGCCTATGCCGACTGGTCGCGGCGGCAGTGCTTTCCCCAGACGGCGGTGGGGGACTATCTCGACCTGCACGCCGGAATGCACGGCGTCACGCGGGAAGCGGCCCGGGCCGCCCAGGGTAGCCTGACCATCGGCATTCCCCAGGCCTTGAGCTTTGCGCTGACCGTGGCCGAGGGTACCCACTTCTGCACAAGCCAGGGGACGAGCTTTCACCTGACCGAGGCGTGCACCATCCCCATCGGCAGCACCAGCGCGGCGGCAACCGCCATCTGCGACACGGCCGGGATTCAGGGCAATGTGGCATCCGGCGAGAGTTTCACGCCGGTGGACGCGCCCAGCTATGTCAGCGCTGCGACCAATTCTCTGTCCTTCACCGGCGGCGCGGAGGCGGAGTCGGACGCGCATCTGCGCCTGCGCGTGCTGGCGGCCTGCAAGCGGCAGCCCAACGGCGCAAATACCGCCTACTACGAGGCCGTTGCCCTGGCCCAGCCGGGGATCACCTCGGCCTGTGCCATTGCCGCCTATCCCGATGCGGGCTCGGTGAGCCTGTGCGTCTCGGGCAACTACGGCGCACCCACGGCTGCCCAAATCGCGGCCGTGGAGGACGCCCTCGCCGACCGGACGGAGCTGGGGGTTGACCTCTCGGTCTATGCCCCGCAAATCCAGGCAGTCAATGTGGCTGTCACGGTCTGGCCCGTGGATGGCGTCAGCGGAGCTGACGCGGTAGCTGCCGCCCGGGCAGCCATCCAAGGATTCTTTGCGAAGCCCCTGATCCGTCAGGGCTTCTACCGCTCCCAGGCGGGCAGCCTCATCTACAATACCGGGCTTGTGAAGAACTATGCCTTCACCCAGCCCACGCAGGATTCCAGCCCCAATCCCCTGATTCTCCACACCCTGGGCACACTCCTGGTGACGGAGGGAACCTAATGGCCTACACCGAATATTTGCAGCGCCTCCTTGCGCCCCTTGGGGTATATGACCTGCGCGAGGACAGCGTATCCGGGGCCATGGTGGCAGCGCTGGGCGACGAGCTGGACGAGCTTTGGCAAGCGCTGCAGGAGGATCTTCCGGACTTTTTCCCCCAAACCGCGGGGCAGACGGCGCTCAACCAATGGGAGCAGGTGCTTCCCCGCTATATTCACCCCGAAGCCTTAGCGGACCGGCACAGCGCCCTTTCCTACCTCCTGAGCCGGGACGATGTCAATTGCTCCGCCAGCGCCGTCACTGAGGCGCTGGCCGCCTGCGGCATCGAGGCAGTGGTGGACGAGCCGGACGAGGATCTGTCCGTTGCTGTGCACCTGACGTCCACGTCCATGACAGAAGCGGAGCTGGCAGAGCTCAAGCTATTCGTGCGCGGCCTCGTCCCGGCCCATCTGGCGCTATCCTGGCCGGAGGAATCATAGAGCCATCGGCACATCGGGCAGCCGCCTTACCCTGCAAGCAAAAAATTTAATCAGCTTTTTATTCTTCGGCTTGAAAAACTGCACAGCTTATATTAAAATACAAACATTACAGTGCAGAAAAAGAGGGTGTGTCTCAAAATGGGTAAAAAAATTCTAAAACTAATCGGCATTTTTCTGTGCGCGGTGCTGCTTGCCGCAATCGGCTATTTGGCATACGTTGTGATCGACTACGACCGCATTGACGATTGCCAAATGCTTGTTCCCCAAAACCGCACCGAGGCCAGGGCGGAGCTTGGCGTCACCTATACGGCGGTCACGCAGAACATCGGCTTCGGCGCCTACACGCCCTCGTTCACCTTCTTCATGGACGGCGGTAAGCAGTCCTGGGCGGACAGCGAGGAAAGCGTGAAGCACTGCATTGACCTGGGCGCCGAGACGGTGTCGGGCTTCGAGCCGGATATCGTGCTCTTCCAGGAGGTGGACACCGACTCTACGAGAAGCTACCATATCAATCAGCTTCAAATGCTGACCGAGCATTTTCCCGAGGCTTCGAGCGTTTTTGCGGTGAACTATCACTCCGCCTTCCTGATGTATCCCCTTTTCGAGCCACACGGTGCGTCCAACAGCGGAATTCTTACCCTGGGCAGGTTTGATTTCACCGGCAGCGTCCGCCGCAGCTTGCCGATTTCGACGAGCTTTTCAAAATTCCTCGACCTCGACCGCTGCTATTCGGTCACGAGGACGCCGACCGATAACGGAAAAGAGCTTGTCATCGTCAATGTCCATATGTCTGCATACGGCGGCAGCGACGAAATTCGGACAGCGCAGATGACCATGCTGCTCAACGAGCTGCAGGCGGAATACGACAAGGGGAACTACTGCGTCTGCGGCGGCGACTTCAACCACGACTTCACCGGCCGATCCACGCAGGATCTAAACGGCGGCACGGACGCCGATTTTGGCTGGGCAAAGCCCTTCCCCGACGACCTCATCCCCGACGGAATCGTAAAATGCGACAACTACGCAGAAGACCTGAAGCCCACCTGCCGCAACTGCGACCTCCCCTATGAGGAGGGCAACTTCACGGTGGTGGTCGATGGCTTCCTGGTCAGCGAAAACGTGGAAATCGTCAGCGTAGAAAACCACTTTACCGGCTTTGCCTACTCTGACCATTGCCCGGTCGTTCTGAAATTCAGGCTGAAATAACGATGGGTTTTTTGCGCGAAAACCTTGACATTCTCCGCGCCCGTGTATAAACTGTCCCTTGCAAAGCTTTCGATACGAGAGGACATTTTTATGGCGCAGAAATTATCCGGCGGCCGCGCATATGAGCTGCGGCGCTTTGGTATGGCGATTCTCGGCACCTGTATCTACGCGCTGGGCATGAACCTGTTCATCGTCCCGGCTTCCCTTTATTCCGGCGGGATCATGGGCATCTGTCAGATCATCCGCACCCTGCTCACCCGAGAGCTGGGGCTTTCGTTTGGCGGCGTGGATATTGCGGGTATCCTCTATTACATTTTTAATCTCCCGATTTTTCTTCTATCGTGGCGCAAGCTGGACCGGATGTATGTGATCAAGACTCTCGTGACGGTCACCGTCATGACGCTGGTGATGACCCTTGTGCCGGTGGTGCCGCTGATGAGCAGCGATACCATCACAAGCTGCCTGGTGGGCGGCGTGATCACCGGCACCGGCATCGGCCTGACCCTGCGCGCGGGCGGTACCCTGGGGGGCTTTGATCTGGTGAGCCTGATGATCATCCGCAAGCACCACGACTACAGCGTGGGAAAAATCAACCTGTCCATCAACGTGCTGGTCTACGGGCTGTGCATGGCGCTGCTCAATATTCCCACCGCCATCTATTCGCTGGTCTACTCTGTCATTTCCACCACCACCATCGACCGGGTGCACCTGCAAAACAAGGACGCCGAGGCCACCATCATCACCAAGTGCCCCCCAAAGGAGCTGGAGCAGGCCGTTTTCTCCCGGCTGGGGCGGGGCATCACCCTGATCCACGGCACCGGCGGCTACACCGACGAGGACGTGAACGTGCTCTACATCACTCTGTCTGAGTACGAGCTGCCCACCCTCCGCAAGCTCATCTATGCCGCCGACCCCCATGCCTTCGTGGTGGTCAAGGATCGAGTGAAGGTCTACGGAAATTACCGAAAGAAGCTATAACCAATTTTAGGGGCAACCCCGCGTGTCAAAAACGTCTTTTTGACACGCGGGGGCGTTTTTCAAAGCTTTGAAAAACGGTTTGATTGAACGCGAAGGGCGGGCCTTGCCCCCCCCTTCACTCTTCCCCCTGCGACTCAGTCATCCAAGCTTTATTGGCATTTTTGACACTTTGGGGCAGCCCCGTAGGAAATCCGCTGCGGGGTTGCCCCATATTTTTTATTGCTCTGTGCCGCGGTAGCCGTGCTTTTCGGCATTGCCGAGCAGGTACAGAAATGCAAACGCGGGTATGCGCAATAAATCCTGCCCGCTTTTCGTATGATGCAGGCCAAAATCCGCCGCGCTCTTGGTAATGATGATCGCCGCGGAGGCTTCGTCACACAGCTCGGCAATGGCCGCATCCTCGGCAACCGGGGCGCCTTCTCTATACTTTACCTCGATGAGAATATTGCGAATATTGGGGTAGTCCACCACGACGTCAATTTCCTTATTTTTCTTTCCGCCTCGAAAATATCCAACCGCTGTGGCAAACGGATAATAGAACGCAGCCACATGCTTATAGACCGCCGTCTCCACAATTTTCCCCATCTCTACTGGATTTGTCAAAATACTGTCGTCCATCAGCACTGCATTGCGAATGGCTGCGTCGGCAATGTAGATTTTCGGGCGGGCTTTCAGAACCTTCTTGCCGGCCATATCGACCGGCCAACTCTGGTAGATGAGGTTCGCGCTCTCCAGATATTGGATATAATTTTCGACCGTCGTCCTGGAAACGCCGTTTAGCTCCTTCGTAATTGCCTCAATGGACACAATTTCAGAGGAAACATTGCACAAATATAGGAAAATGCGCTCCAGCTCTGTGGCGTTGCGGATATTGTACAGCGAAGGTAGATCCCGCTTCAAGACCTTATCGACCACATCCTCCCGCATGATCTGCTGCGCCAGCAGGTCATTGTCCGCAAGCGCAAGCTCCGGAAAGCCGCCGACCTGCAAATATCGCATGAAATGGTTTTGCACCTTGGATAGCTGCAGCATGATCTGTGTTCGTTCCATCTGCGTCTTATGCAGGAGCGTTGTGACTTTAAGATCCTTCGGAATATCCGGGCGATCCAGCTCCAGCAGCTCACAGTATTCGTAAAAGGACATCGTCGGCACCCGGATCACCGACCAGCGCCCGGCGCCGCTTTCCTGGCTCCCCTTCATCAGGGCAGGACTTGCGGAGCCGGTCGCCACTATATGGGTATCCGGCTGGGTGTCATAAATGGTCTTGAGCCACCGATCCCAATCCTGCGCATACTGAATCTCGTCGAAGAAATAATAGACATCCTGCTCCGCGTAAATATTCTCGTGGTAGCATTCGAGTATATCCTGGAACTGGCTCAATTTCAGCATGGGATGATCCATCGAGACAAACACGATCTTTTGCGGGGCAACGCCACTGCGCAGCAGCGCCTCTATCATCTGGTACTCGATGGTGGTCTTTCCCACCCGGCGGGTACCGGTCAATACAACCGATCGACGGATATTTTTCTCTTTTAGCCGCTTCATTGCCTCGTAATAGGCAAACCTTTTGTAGGTTTTGCTCATTTTGGGATTCACGCTCCCTGTTTTCCACCAGGGGTTGTACGCTGTGAGAATCTTTAGGATGCCTTCCATAGTTGTAACCGCCATCGTCATTCCTCCTTTGATAGAATTGTACCCATAAAATTAATTTTTGTCAACAAAGATTCATAGTATACTTGCAATCTTTTTCGCATAAAATTGATTTTTCCGTTGGTTTCTATCAATTTTGTTGCATAGCCGCCATTTTGGGCTGTTTCTCTCAAGGGTGGCGGCTTTGGCCTATTTCGTTTTTTTGTCTATTTCCTTGTCCTTCTTGCAATTTGCGGAAAAAGCAGTATAATAGCGATAGATACAGCGTAGGAGTTGAGCAGCTTGACCGATCAGTCTAAAATTCGTAATTTTTCCATCATTGCCCATATCGACCACGGTAAGTCCACCCTGGCTGACCGTTTGCTGGAGGCCTGCAACACCGTGGAGCTGCGGGAGATGGAGGATCAGATCCTCGACTCCATGGAGCTCGAACGGGAGCGTGGCATCACCATTAAGGCCCGCGCCGTGCGTCTTGCCTACCGCGCCCAGGATGGGGAGGACTATATCCTGAACCTCATCGACACCCCGGGCCATGTGGACTTCAACTACGAGGTCTCCCGCAGCCTGACCGCCTGCGAGGGCGCTGTGCTGGTTGTGGACGCCTCCCAGGGCGTGGAGGCCCAGACCCTGGCCAACACCTACCTGGCCATCGACAACGACCTGGAGGTGCTCCCGGTCATCAATAAAATCGACCTGCCGGCGGCCAGGCCCCAGCAGGTCAAGCAGGAGATTGAAGACATCGTCGGCCTTCCCGCCGAGGACGCGCCGGAAATCTCCGCGAAGAACGGCATCAATATCCCCGCTGTCCTGGAGGCCATTGTTCGGGAGGTACCGCCACCTCAGGGCGATCCCGACGCGCCCCTCCAGGCGCTGATCTTCGACAGCCAGTATGACGCCTATCGGGGCGTCATTGTATACCTGCGCGTGATGAACGGCGTCATCCGTCCCGGCATGGATATCGTGATGATGGCCACCGGCGCCCAATATAAGGTCGTCGAGTGCGGCTATCTCCATCCCCGGGGCATGGTGGCCTGCGATAGCCTCGGCGCGGGAGAGGTGGGCTACCTGACCGCCTCCATCAAAACCATCGCTGACACCCGGGTGGGTGACACCGTTACAGACGCAAGCCGTCCCGCCGAGGAGGCCCTTCCCGGCTATAAGGCCGTGCAGCCCATGGTGTTCTCCGGCGTCTATCCTGCCGACGGCTCCAAATACGGCGACCTGCGCGACGCCCTGGAAAAGCTCAAGCTCAACGACGCCTCCATGTTCTACACCCAGGAGAATTCTATCGCCCTGGGCTTTGGGTTCCGGTGCGGCTTCCTGGGCCTTCTCCACATGGAGATTATTCTGGAGCGGCTGGAGCGGGAATATAACCTCGACCTCATCACCACCGCACCCAATGTGGTCTACCGGGTGGAAAAGCTCTCCGGCGAGACCGTCGAGGTCTATACCCCGCTCAACTACCCCGATCCGATGGAAATTCAGCAGGCCTATGAGCCCTTCGTCAAGGCGAATATCATTGCGCCGCCGGATTATGTGGGCAATATCATGGATCTGTGCCAGCAGCGCCGGGGCGAATTCAAGGATATGGCCTACCTCGACCAGAGCCGCGTGGAGCTTCACTACGATATGCCCCTCAACGAAATCATCTACGACTTCTTCGACGCCCTCAAGTCCCGCACCCGGGGCTATGGCTCTCTGGACTATGAGCTGGACGGCTACCGTCCGTCCAAGCTTGTGAAGCTGGATATTTTGCTCAACGGCGAGCAGATTGACGCCTTGAGCTTCATCCTCTTCTCCGAGAGCGCCTACGCCCGCGCCCGGCGCATCTGCGAGCGGCTCAAGGAGCATATCCCCCGCCAGATGTTTGAAATCCCGGTACAGGCGGCAGTCGGCGGGAAGATCATTGCCCGGGAAACAATCAAGGCCCTGCGGAAGGATGTGCTGGCCAAGTGCTACGGCGGCGACATCACCCGCAAGAAGAAGCTGCTCGAAAAGCAGAAGGAAGGCAAGAAGCGAATGCGCTCGTTCGGCACGGTATCGGTGCCCAGCGAGGCGTTCATGGCCGTCCTGAAGCTGGACGAATAGAAAGGAGGGTTCCCTTTTGGCGATCCCAAGGCTATTCCGGCTGGAAAAGCGACCAACAGAGAAGAAAAAGCTCGGCATCTATATCCACATTCCCTTCTGCCGCAGCAAATGCCAGTACTGCGACTTTTACTCCATCGGCGGCAGCCGGGAGAAGGATTTGACCGATCTCTACCTCCATGCGCTGCCCGCCCACATCCGGGAATTCGGTGCTCGCGCCACCGATTACAGCGTGGACACCGTGTACTTTGGCGGCGGCACGCCCTCCTTCTTTGGGGCCGATGGGCTGGTGCGCATTTTCAACGAGCTTCAGCGCCGGTTCGACGTGGAGCCCACTGCCGAGGTGACCTTTGAGGCCAACCCCGACAGCGCATCGTCGTCGCTCCTGCAGAAGCTCCACTCCGAGGGCTTCAACCGCATGAGCCTCGGCGTGCAAAACGACGACGACGAGCTGCTCAAAAAGCTGGGCCGCCCCCACAACTATGAGCAGGCAGTCACCGCTGTAAAAAATGCCCGCAAGGCGGGCTTCGACAATATCTCCCTCGACCTCATCTATGGCCTGCCCGGCCAGACCTTTTATGGGTGGCAGCAGACCCTTAACCATGTGCTGGAGCTGGAGCCGGAGCATATGAGCTGCTACGGCCTCAAGGTGGAGGAGGGTACCCCCCTCTGGGAATACAAGGACTGCTGCAACCTGCCCGATGACGACGATCAGGCAGATATGTACCTCTATGCCTGCGACCATCTGGCCGAGATGGGCTTTCGGCAGTATGAAATCTCCAACTTTGCCCGGCCCGGCTATGAGTCGCGGCACAACCTCAAGTACTGGCTGGGCGGCGAATACCTGGGCTTTGGCCCCTCCGCCGCCAGCGACTTCGCAGGTAAGCGCTTCACCATCCGCGCAAACCTCATGGACTATATCGAAGGCGTGCTCAAGGATCGGGCCATCCTCTCCGAGTGCGAGGACGTGCCTCCCCGGGAGCGGGCGGGAGAATACCTGATGCTCCGCCTGCGTACCGTCCAGGGCGTGGACGCAGACGAATACACCAAGCGGTTCCTGCTGCCCTTCCGGCCCATTGGCCAGCTTCTGGAGCGCTTCCGGGAGATGGGCTTTGTGCTGCAGGACGACTCTCGCTACTACCTCACCCCCAAGGGAATGCTCATCTCCAATAAAATTCTCGCCGAGCTGATGCTGGCCCAGGAAAAGTCCGAGCCTCTGGCCAAGAAGCAGCGATAAAATATTTGACGAATATGGATGTACAAAAAACCCTGAACATCGCCACAAGGAACCGAGCCTGGATTCCCAATTCTCTGACCAGCCTTCGGATTTTTGGCGCAATTGGGCTGATTTTCCTGCCGGTTACCAGCCTGGTGTTCTATGTTGTGTATGCGCTGTGCGGCGTCACAGATGTGCTGGACGGCTTCCTTGCAAGAAAGCTGCACACCGCCAGCAGCTTCGGCGCAAAGTTAGACAGCGCGGCGGATCTGCTGTTCTATGGGGTGCTGCTGCTTCGGCTGCTGCCGGTGCTCCGGCAAAGGCTGTCTGCCTGGATCTGGTATATGGTAGGCGCAATCCTCCTGCTGCGGCTTGCTTCCTACCTTGTGGTAGCTGTGCGGTTCCGAAGATTTGCCTCGACCCATTCCATCGCCAACAAGCTGACCGGCGCCTCTGTGTTCGGCATTGGGCTGGTGCTGCACCTGCCCTGGCTGAACGGCTACTGCTGCGTGGTGTGCGTGATCGGCCTCTATTCCTCTACCCAGGAGCTGATCGTCCACCTCCGGAAAGCCCCGGCGCAGATTCGAGAATAAAATATCAAGTGCCCCGCAGCGTGTCAGGAGAGCTTTTTGACACGCTGCGGCATTTTTCAAAGCTTTCCGACTTGCTGAGAAAGCTCAGAAAATTCTATTTGTGTTGTTGTATCATTAATATAGACAAACCGTTTGTTTTGTTGTATATTTATAAGGTATGAACAAACCATCATGCGGTTGATCTCAACTATCAGAGGTGATTCACTATGGCAAACTCCTTTTTCGGCGGCGTGCATCCCGACGATATGAAGTGGCTGTCCTGTGACAAGGCCATCACGCCCTTTCCCGCCCCGGCCCTTGTGACGATCCCCATGTCCCAGCATATTGGCGCACCCTGTAAGCCGCTGGTCAAGGTCGGCGATTCCGTCACCGTCGGGCAGAAGATTGGCGACAACGAGGGCCTGTGCGTCCCGGTTCACGCCTCCGTCTCCGGCAAGGTCAAGCAGGTCGTCCCCAAGCCACACCCAAACGGCAGCCCGGTCATGTCCGTCGTCATTGAGAACGACGGCGAATATACCCTTTGCCCCGACTGCCAGCCAAGAAGCTCGATCGACGGCCTTTCCTCCAATGCCCTCATTGCCATTATCCGGGAGGCCGGAATCGTCGGCATGGGCGGCGCTACCTTCCCTACCCACTTTAAAATCTCCTCCGGTCTCGGTAAGGTGGATACCATTATCGTAAATGCGGCGGAGTGCGAGCCCTACATCACAGCCGACGACCGGCTGATGCAGGAGATGCCCGACAAGCTCCTCAAGGGCCTGCGGGTGATTATGAAAATTTTTGGCCTGGAGCGGGCCTACATCGGCGTCGAGGCCAATAAGCCCGAGGCCATTGCCGCGCTGCGCTCGCTCGCGGGCAACGACATCCAGGTCGTCTCCCTGCGCACCCGCTATCCACAAGGCGCGGAGAAGCAGCTCATCCAGTCCATCACCGGCCGCCAGGTGCCCCCGGGGGGCCTGCCTGCCGCCGTGGGCTGCGCCGTGTTCAATGCCGCCACCTGCGCCGCCATCTGCGACGCGGTGTACGACGGGATGCCCCTCGTCCGGCGCGTTGTCACAGTCACCGGCCGCTGCGTCAAGGAGCCGGGCAACTTCCTCGTCCCCATCGGCACCTCCTTTGAGGCCCTGCTGGAAAAGACCGGCCTTCTGGAAAATCCCTACAAGGTCATCTCCGGCGGACCCATGATGGGCTTTGCACAGTTCGATCTCAGCGTGCCCATTATGAAGGGCAGCAACAGCGTGCTGGTGCTGACCGAGGCGGAAAACGTGGACAAGCCTTACCCGCACTGCATCCGCTGCGGCAAATGCGTCACAGTCTGCCCGATGCACCTGATGCCCCTCTACTTATACAAATACGAGCGTATGAACGAATACACACGCATGGAGCAGCTCAATGTCTACGATTGCATCGAATGCGGCTCCTGCGCCTACATCTGTCCGGCGAAAATTCCTCTGGTGCAGAGCCTGCGCACCGCAAAGGCGGAGCTGCGGCTTCTGAAGCAGAAGGAAAAAGAGCTGGCCAATGCCTAGGGAGGTGACAAGCGTGAACTTTGATCTGGCTATTTCGTCCTCGCCCCATATCCGCGCCAGCCATTCCACCACCAGCATCATGCGCGATGTGTGCATTGCTCTGGCTCCGGCGCTGATTTTCAGCATCTACCTCTATGGCTTCCGGGTGCTGGCCGTGACACTGATTTCCGTGGCCGCCTGCCTGCTCTTTGAATGGGGCTACCGCAGGCTCATGAAGAAGGACAACACGGTGGACGACCTCTCCGCTGTGGTCACGGGCCTTCTCCTTGCGATGGTCTGCCCGCCCAGCGTGCCCTATTGGGTCATTGTGCTCGGCGCACTGTTTGCCATCGTGCTGGTCAAGCAGCTCTATGGCGGCATCGGCAAGAATTTCCTCAACCCGGCGCTTGCCGGACGCGCCTTTATGATGGCCTCCTGGGCCTCCATCATGACCGCCTGGGCCAAGCCCCACACCTGGCTGCGCCTGGCCAGCAACTACACCGCCGAGGGCGCCCTGGACGGCATCACCGCCGCCACCCCTCTGGCTGCCCTTAAGGCAGGTACACTTCCGACCTCCGGCCTCCTGAATGCCTTCCTGGGCAACATCGGCGGCTGCATCGGCGAAGCCTCCGCGCTGCTGCTGCTTCTGGGCGGCGCGTATCTGGTGGCGCGGAAGGTCATCTCTCCCCGCATTCCCCTCTGCTTCATTGGCACCGTGGCGGTGCTGACCTTCCTGTTCCCGCGTGGCGGCAATGACCGCCTTGTGTGGATGGCCTATCAGCTTTGCTCCGGCGGCCTCATGCTGGGCGCGATCTTTATGGCCACGGACTATGTGACCTCCCCGGTCACCGCCTGGGGGCAGGCCGTCTTCGGCATCGGCTGCGGCGTGCTGACGGTGCTCATCCGCTACTTCGGCGGCTTCCCGGAGGGCGTGTCCTACGCAATTCTAATCATGAACGTCACCGTGGGTCTCCTCGACCGGGTCGGCCTTCCCCGCCGCTTCGGTGCGGAAAAGCGGAAAGGAGGCGCTAAGGCATGAACAAAACAGAACCTACCGCCCTGTACATCCTCCGGCTCGGCGCAATTCTGCTGGTGATCACCGCCGTGGTGGCGGCCCTTCTTGGCGGCGTAAACGCCATCACCAAGGATAAAATCGCCGCCATCAACGAGCAGAAGGTCGCCGACGCCATTGCCCTGGTGCTCGACAGCAGCGCCCAGCCCGAGCCCATTGACGATCCCAACGCCCCTGCCGAGATCAAAGCGCTCTACAAAATGGGCGCCGACGGCTATGCGGTGGAAACGGTGGTCAGCGGCTCTCAGGGCAGCATCGACCTGATGGTGGGCGTGGCCCCTGACGGCACCGTCACAGGTGTGTCCATCGTCTCCCACAGCGAAACAGCCGGCCTTGGCGCCCTCTACGCGGGCGACACCGCGAAGGGCGTTGCCTTCCGGGAGAGCTTCGTGGGCCAATCGGGCGAAATCGACGTCTCCGAGGTGGACTACACCTCCGGCGCAACCGTCTCCGCCCGGGCCATCTGCAACGGCGCCAGCATCGCCTCCGCCTACGTGGCGAGCCTTGGCTAAGGAGGACAAAAGATGAACATCAAAACACAATTCCGCGAGGGGCTTCTCACCAAGAACCCTGTCACGGTGCAGCTTCTGGGCATGTGCTCCTCCATGGCCATCACCACCGCCCTGTTCAACGGCGTGGGCATGGGCCTGTCGGTGCTCATCATCCTGACCTGCTCCAATATCGTCATTTCCCTGCTGCGGAAAGTCATTCCGCCGAAAATCCGCATTGCCTGCTACATCGTCGTGATCGCGGGCTTCGTCACCATGGTAGACCTGCTGATGCAGGCGTACTTACCCAGCCTGAGCAAAAGCCTGGGCGTCTTCATTCCCCTGATCGTGGTCAACTGCATCATTCTGGGCAGAGCGGAGGCCTTTGCCTCAAAGAACTCCGTGCTGGTCTCTGCGCTCGACGGCATCTTCCAGGGCATCGGCTACACCGTCGCCATCGTCATCATGTGCGTGGTGCGCGAGCTTCTGGGCAGCGGCACGATCCTGGGCGGCTTTAGCTTCAACAACAACGGCGGCGGCATCCGGGTGATCCCGGAGGTCTATCCGGCGCTGCTGGTGGTGCTGCCGGTGGGCGGCTTCCTGACCCTCGGCTGCCTCATCGCCGCCAGCCAATGGCTGATGGCCCGCATCGAGGCCAAGGAAAGAGCAAAGGAGGATGTGGCATGAGCTTATTTACCTCGCTTGTTTCCATCTCTCTGGGCGCGATTTTGGTCAACAACTTCATCCTCGCGCAGTTTTTGGGCATTTGCCCCTTCATGGGCGTGTCGCAGAAGACCAGCACCGCTCTGGGCATGGGCCTGGCCGTCACCTTCGTCATGGGCATCGCCTCAGCGGTGACCTGGGTGGTCAACGCCTACATCCTGATCCCGCTGGAGCTGCAATACATGCAGACGGTGGCCTTCATCCTGGTCATCGCGGCGCTGGTGCAATTGGTCGAAATGTTCCTGCAAAAGGCCGTCCCGGCGCTCTATCAGGCGCTTGGCATCTATCTGCCCCTCATCACCACCAACTGCGCGGTGCTGGGCGTGGCGCTGCTCAACATCCAGAACGCCTACAGCTTCATCGAATCGGTGGTCTATGGCATCACCGGCGGCCTGGGCTTCCTGGTGGCAATCTTCCTGTTTGCCTCCATCCGGGAGCACACCGAGGACGCCGACTGCCCCAAGGCCTTCCGGGGCTTCCCCATCGCGCTGATCTCCGCCGGTCTGCTGGCCCTGGCCTTCATGGGCTTCTCCGGCATGAAATTCTTCGGTTAAGGAGGGTGCAGGTATGAACAATATTCTATTTGCAATCCTCGTATTGGGCAGCATGGGCTTGGTCTTCGGCCTGGTGCTGGCCATCGCCTCCAAGGTCTTCGCCGTGAAGACCGACGAGCGGTTAGAACCGCTGGTGGAAGCCCTTCCGGGCGCCAACTGCGGCGGCTGCGGCTACTCCGGCTGCGCTGCCTATGCTCAGGCCGTGCTGGAGGGCAAGGCCAAAATCGGCAAATGTGCCGCCGGCGGCAAGGCCTGCGCCGACACCATGGCAAGGATCATGGGGCAGGAGCCGGTGGAGATGGAACGCATGGTGGCTATGGTCATGTGCTCCGGCACCGACAAAATTGCGAAGGGCCGCTATGAAGGCCTCCGCGACTGCATCTCCGCCTCCCGTGTGGCAGGCAAGGGCCCTATGGCCTGTGAATTCTCCTGCCTGGGCTACGGCAACTGCGTGGCCAAGTGCAAATTTGACGCCATCCACATCGTAGACGGCAGAGCCGTCGTGGACAGGGAAAAATGCGGCGGCTGCATGACCTGCACAACGGTATGCCCCCGCCATATCATCAAGGCGGTTCCCTATAGTGCCAGCGTGCATGTCCCCTGCAGCTCCCACGCCAAGGGACCGATCGTGCTCAAGGCCTGCGGCAACGGCTGCATCGGCTGCATGAAGTGCGTGAAGACCTGCGAGCAGGGTGCGATCTCCGTGGTGGACGCCCTGGCCGTCATTGACTATAAGAAATGCACCGGCTGCGGCAAATGCGCCGAAGCCTGCCCCCGCCACATTATTCTGGACCTCAACGCCAAGCCCCAAGAGGCCGTGCAGGTATAACCTATCACAGATTAAAACCACCGAAAAAGCTACGAGTTATATAGGTTCCCCCCGGCTTTGCCGGGGGGAATTTTT
>JAZLFG010000025.1:0-4300 GCA_045615685.1 Faecousia sp. | reverse complement strand
CGCGACGATGAAGCAAATCGTATGTATTCGGAAATGCTTGAAGAGGAAGACGACAGATTATATATCCGGGATATTATGAGAGGCGGTATCAAAAACGATGATCCACGCATACCAAGAAATATATCTGAGTAAGGCACAGGCTGTACTTGGCGAAGCATTTGACTATGCGGTCAATACCTGCAATATATCCGGAGACATCTTCATCAAGCAGTTTATTGTAAGCTCAGTCAGCAAGAAAATGGAGAACGGTGAGCCAAC
Organism: Faecousia sp.; assembly: GCA_045615685.1. GTDB lineage: Bacteria > Bacillota > Clostridia > Oscillospirales > Oscillospiraceae > SVMC01. The sequence continues at coordinate 4,042 of JAZLFG010000025.1, read as the reverse complement.
ATATCTTGCGGGAAAAAGCGGAATAGAAATTGCATCGGATGTCGTTTTAGAGACTACCGGAAAAGAACTCACAGAAGTACCGACAGACCGACTTGACCGTTCAACTGAGTATTGGATTGGTTGGGCTATTGCCTATTATCAGTGGTGGTCAGGCAGAAAATTCAATGCCATATTTAAAGCTTTTACTTTTGATGAATTGCAGAAGATGTACTATACGCTTCACGAAGCGGACATTTCAAAATTCGCTGATATTGCGGATGAACGCATGAAAAAAATATATCCCGAAACAAACCTGAAACGAATTCGTACAGCATATGGGTGTACACAAGCGGATCTTGCAAAAAAGTCGGGTGTCAGCCTCAGATCCATCCAGATGTACGAGCAACGAAACAAAGATATCAACAAAGCTAATGCCGATACCTTATATCGTATTTCCAAAGTGCTGGGATGTTCGATGGAAGACTTGATTGAGTAATTGAGTAGGAGAAGATTATGAAAAAGAATAAAACAAAAGATTCACGACCATTTTCTGAAAGACATCCCCGTTGGAATTTAGTCTTAGGTCTGCTTTTGGTATTGTTTGCTTTCCGGCCTGATCGAGTGCGAGAAATGCGGCGGGAGCTTTATTGGCCGCACCAGCAGAAATCAACGCGGAATAGAAACGCCTTATTACTGCTGCAGCAACAAGTATAGGACACACACCTGCGACGCCGAAAATGTCAACGGCAGGGAGCTTGAGGCTTTTGTTGTGCAGTCTATGCGGATGTATCTGCTACAGGGACATGGCGCACAGGATCGCGCAGGCCGTCAATAACTCGTCTCCGAATCTGAGCGCGGAAAAAGCCGAGCTGTCGCAGATCACCACCAAAATTACCAATGGCGTCAAGGCTGTGTTATCTGGAATGGAGATCCCGGAGCTGCAGCAGGAGATCGACCGGCTGCGTGCCCGCAAATTGGAGCTTGAGGACATTATTCGCCGCCACGAAGGTGAGCACCCTCATATATCAGAGACAAAAATAGCCGAAGTCCTCCGCGAGGATGCGGAAAACTTCGGCAAAGGTAAAAATCTGAAACAGATCATAAAAACGCATGTGGCAAAGATAATCGCCCATGCGGACGGCTCCTACACCGTCCACATAGGCGTTACCACGAGTGGTTGCGGGAGAGGGATTTGAACCCCCGACCTCCGGGTTATGAGCCCGACGAGCTACCGGACTGCTCTATCCCGCGATATCTTATCTCTTGTTCGCCCGTTTATCATACCATATCTTCACAATTATGTCAAGTGATATTTTTGGGGAGGTTTTGTCGGCTTTTCCTCCAAATATGGTGCGCTTTTTGGGAAATTTTGCTGATATTTGTAACACATGGCCTTTGTCAGGTTGCCCAAGGAATGTGCGGATTCTTGCGGCTATTTTTGTGGCCTTCCATTTGCAATTGTGGTTGAAATTGTTTTTGAGTTAGAGTATACTAACTCATAGATATATACCAGAAGGGAGGGCTTCCCATGACATTACATCAGTTGCCGGTGGGACACAGCGGCTGTATCACCCGGGTTGGCGGAGAGGGTGCGCTGCGATGCCGTCTTTTGGACATGGGTTTGATTCCCAAAACCCGCGTCACTGTCACAAAAATTGCCCCCTTGGGCGATCCCATTGAGCTGCGTCTGAGAGATTACACGCTATCCATCCGTCTGGAGGACGCCCGCGAAATCGAGGTGACTCCCTTATGATCTTTGCACTGGCCGGCAATCAGAACTGCGGCAAAACCACCCTCTTCAACCAGCTCACCGGCTCTAACCAGCATGTGGGCAATTTCCCCGGCGTCACGGTGGAGCAGAAAATCGGCTCAATTCGGGGCGAGAAAAATTGCCAGGTGGTAGATCTTCCGGGCATCTACTCCCTGCGACCCTATACCGACGAGGAAATTGTCTCCCGCAACTTTATCCTCAACGAGCGCCCCGATGGCATTATCAACATCATCGACGCAACCAACATCGAGCGAAATCTCTACCTGACCCTCCAGCTTATGACCATGCAGATTCCCATGGTATTGGCCCTGAATATGATGGACGAGGTGCGCAGCAACGGTGGCACCATTGACACCAAGAAGCTCTCTCAGCAGCTCGGAATTCCCGTTGTGCCTATCAGCGCCATCAAAAACGAGGGAATTACTGAGCTCACCCGCATTGCGATACAGACCGCCCGTCAGCGCCAAACGCCTAAGGTCTATGACTTCTGCCCCGCAGGGCCGGTGCATCGGTGCCTCCACTCGGTCTGCCACATCATCGAGGATCATGCTCAACTGTCCCGGCTTCCGGCCCGCTTTGCCGCCACAAAATTCATCGAGGGCGATCCCATCGTTACGGAGCTGCTGGAGCTCCATCAGAATGACCTGGATGCCATCGAGCACACCATTGTCCAGATGGAGGCGGACTCCGGCCTCGACCGCAATGCTGCCATGGCCGATATGCGCTACAATTTCATCGAGGGCGTGTGCCGCGCCTGCGTGGTCAAGTGCCACGAGAGCCGCGAGCATCTGCGAAGCGTCCGCCTCGACCGGATCCTCACCGGCAAATACACCGCGCTACCCGTCTTCGCGCTCATTATGCTCGGCATTTTCTACCTGACCTTCCGCGTCATCGGCGCCTTCCTCTCAGACCTTCTGGCCATGGCCATTGATGGCCTCGCTATGGCGGTCGATCGGGCGCTGACCGTATACGGGCTGAACCCTGTGGTACATAGTCTCCTCATCGATGGAGTCTTTGCCGGAGTGGGTGGGGTTTTGTCGTTTCTGCCCATCATCGTAACGCTGTTTTTCTTCCTGTCCATTCTGGAGGATACCGGCTATATGGCACGCATTGCCTTTGTGATGGACCAGCTCTTGCGGCGCATTGGGCTTTCGGGCCGCAGCATCGTTCCGCTGCTCATCGGCTTTGGCTGCACGGTACCTGCGGTCATGGCCACCCGTACCCTGTCCTCCGAGCGGGATCGTCGCCTCACCATTTTACTGACCCCTTTTATGAGCTGTAGTGCAAAAATCCCGATCTATGCCCTGTTCACAGCCGCGTTTTTCCCGAATCACCAGACGCTGGTGATGATGGGACTCTACGTCTTCAGCATCCTTGTGGGAATTCTCTGTGCCTGCCTTCTTAAAGGCACGGCCTTTCGGGGAAAGCCGGTGCCCTTTGTGATGGAGCTGCCGAACTACCGCTTTCCGTCGATGAAAAGTGTGCTCCAGTTGATGTGGGATAAGGCGAAGGACTTTCTGCAGCGGGCCTTTTCGGTCATTTTCGTGGCAACCATCCTGATTTGGTTCCTTCAATCCTTTGACACGCGGCTCAATGTGGTGGCAGACAGCACCGACAGTCTGCTTGCTGCCATTGGAGCCTTGATAGCGCCGATTCTGTCACCCCTGGGCATTGGGGATTGGCGAATTTCTACTGCCCTCATTACTGGCTTTATCGCAAAGGAATCCGTGGTATCGACCCTGCAAATCCTTTTGGGCGGCAACACTCTGGGAAGTCTTTTCACACTTCCGGCCTGTCTCAGCTTTCTGACCTTCACCCTTCTTTATACGCCCTGCGTGGCGGCCATCTCCGCTGTGCGGCGGGAGCTGAACTCCGGCCTCCGGGCTGCTATGGTGGCTCTGATGCAAACGGCTGTCGCCTGGGTCATGGCCTTCGCAGTATACCAAATCGCGGGGGTGTTCCTATGAGCTGGCTCGACTATGGCGTTCTCGCCCTGCTGCTTGCGTGGCTGATCGGCAGCGTTGCGGGAATCCGTCGGCGGCGAAAAAGCGGCAAACTCGTCGGCTGCAGCGGTAGCTGCGAGGCATGTCCACACCGCTGCTCCGAAATGTCCAAAAAATAGCAACACAGGCGACGGGCGAAGAACACAGGGGATAATATGAAGTGACTCCCGACTTGCAAAACGTGGATTTACCTGTCATAAGCTATAAGCTATAAGACCATCAATGACCGGAATTACCACATACAAGGGGGAGTCACTAATGACAAGTATAATCTATATCGGCATGGATG
>JAZLFG010000024.1:0-18261 GCA_045615685.1 Faecousia sp. | reverse complement strand
GACGCACATCATGTCGGGTGCGTACAGGATATCGTTGTTCAGGGTGTTCTCCGGGCCGACGATGATGCCGTGGTAGGTCCAGTTGAAGGGATCGTCCACCGGGCAGGAGTAGAGCACGTGGTTGTTGGAGCAGTAGTGGTTTTTGTCCATATCGTGGGAGGAGCAGAAGTACAGACGGTACTGACCGGGATGATCCGGATCCTCGAAGACATGGGGTTCGGTGTCGGGGTTGTAGTCCCACAGCGGCAGGAACGGGTTGCCCTGCTGCCACTGGCTCTGAAGGGCAGCGATGGCCGTCTTGGCGTAGTAGGTCTTGAGCTGCACATCGGCAGCGGGCATCACGAAGCTGTAGCCGGTCGCGGTGCGGGTCACAGCAACGTCCTTGCCGTCCACCGTGGCGGCAGTGACATTCATGATGGTCTCGTCGGCCGTCACCGTGATGGCGTCGCCAGCGTCAGCCTTGGTCCGGTTGAGCTTCACCACATGAGGCGCCGTGATCTTGTAGGCGCCGCCGGTGGCGGGAGCGGTGGCAACCAGAGCCTCGGTGGCGGACAGGAGCTCTGCGGTGGCGTGCTTAACGGCATTGACGCCGTCGAGGTCATAGATGCGGACATCGACCAGTGCTTCCGCTGCTTCCAGAGCTTCCTCGTAAGGTGCCCAGGATTCAGCCGTGTACTTAGCCTCGTCGGCAGCCTTCGGGCCAGCCGCAATGGCTTCGCGCATCTTATAGCGGTTCGGTGCGCCGATGATGGCGAAGAAGGAATACTTCTCGTTGCTGCTGCTGTCCCACATATGGCAGCCGGTGGTTCTGTTGAACGTGCCGGAATCGCTGGTGCCGTCCCATGCAACGGCAGCAACCTGCTCGTGGTGCTCCAGCAGAATGTCCATGACGTCGGCGGCAAAGTCTGCCTGCTTGGTCATGATGGCGGGATCGGTGGCCAGGGAGGACAGGCTGCCAATGCCCCAGTCGGGATTACGGTAAACAGGAGAATTATGGACATCGAAGGTGTTGCCGTTATCGCTGGAGATTCTGGCAAAGTTACCGGAATTCTCGGGCCATACCGGGTCGTCTGCGGTGACGCGGCGGGTCGGCTGCGTCGGATCGTAGTTGGGGTTGGCTATGAAGTCGCTGCGGATATCGGCTTCGGAGAAGCTGATTTCGTTAGCAACCGTCAGGCCGAGCTCGACCTGATTGCGGAGCATTTCGATGGTCGGGTAGGCAAAGGCCAGTCTGCCCTGCATACCGTAGCCGTCGATATAGCCTGCCTCGTAGATGGGCTTGAGCATCTTGATGGTCTGGCTCATCTTCGGCTCATAGAGCTTGTCGGAATCCTGGAAATCGTTGTAGTACAGCGTCCAGTGGCAATCGTAGTATTTTCTCCACTTGTAGGCGGATTCGAACGCCTGACGGATCCATGCAGTCTCTGCTTCCAGTCTTGCATCGGGATCATTGTCCAGATCCTTGCGGCGGAAGATCAGGCCCCACTCGCTGACCTGGTAGTCCTCATAGTTACGGACCTGGCCGGAATAGTCGTCGATTGCCTCGTTGACCACGTCCCAAGAGAGGATGACGTCGTCAAACTGACTGTAGCGCTCGAACATCTTCTGGATATAGTTGTCCAGACGCTTGAGCATTGTCTCCGGGCTTGCCCAGTCGGGGTTGGCGGCGTCATAGTAGAAGCCGTTGCAGAAGAAGTACTTGGGCTGCTCGCTGCCGTGCCAGGCAAGCACGTGCTGACGGTAGTACTTCTTGTTGTCGGGATGCTCTTCGTTCCAGCCACGGATGGCGCGCAGGGTGCTGAACAGTGCGGGCTCGCCGCTGACCAGCTCGACATTGCAGTTGGCCTCTTCGATCTTTGCAGCCTTCTGCTCAGCGCTGAGGGTATTGTCCGCTTCAATCGCTGCCACGGTTTCCTCGTACTTGGTACGGGAGGTGGTGCCGCTGCCGTTGGCGTCACGGCCGCCGCCGATGTTGTAGGTCAGCTTGCCGTTGTTGCCGCTCAGGGTGGCATAGTGGTAGTCGGTCTGGGCGCTGCCAATGCTGCCGCCGAAGCAGCCCTGGAGGAAGAAGCCTTCGTATTCGCCGTTCAGGGAAGGCATTGCCGTCCAGTCCTTGCCCCAGCTGGCCTTCAGGGTCAGGTCGGCGGTGACGGGGTTGGAGAAGTTGTAAGCGGTGATGAAGCTGAAGCCCCAGAAGCTCGTCTCGGTGCCCCAGTTGGTGAATGCATAGCCAGCGCGGGTGGGCGTCTCGATGGGCTCGACCAGTGCGCCGTCGGCCACTTCCACAACGACAGGATCCGGGCAGCCGGGGTAGTTATAGTCGAAGGTGACCTTGTGCATCACAACAGGCTCCGCGGCCTCTTCCAGCGCCTCGGTGGCGGACAGGAGCTCTGCGGTGGCGTTCTTAACCGCACGGACACCGGCATCGTCATAGATGCGGACATCGACCAGTGCTTCCGCTGCTTCCAGAGCTTCCGCATAGGGAGCCCAGGACTCAGCCGTGTACTTGGACTCTTCGCTCAGAGCGGGGCCTGCCTCGATGGCCTTGCCCATCTTAAAGCGGTTCGGCGCGCCGATCACGGCGAAGAATGCGGGCTTTTCGTTGTTGCTGCTGTCCCAGATCTGGCAGCCGGTGTTGCGGTTGAAGGTGTTGCCGTCGCTGGTGCCGTCGATGGCGATAGCGCCAACCTTGCCCTCATCTGCCTTCTCAATCATGATGTCCATCAGGTCAGCATAGTAGTCGGCCTGCAGGCGCATGGTCTCGGGATCGTTCGCGTTGAAGTTAGCCTTGCGGCGAACAGGGCCGTTGGATACGTCATAGGTGTTGCCGTTCTGCTGGCTGCGGCGGCTGTAGGAGCCGGAGCCGCCTTGATCCCATTCCTCGTCGCCGGAGACAACGCGGCGGGTCGGCTTTTCGGGATCGTACAGGGGGTTGACCTCAAAGTCGGTACGAACGTCACCCTCAGAGAAGCTGACTTCGTCGGCGACCTTCAGGCCCTCTTCAATCTGATAACGGAGCAGCTCTATGTCGGGATATGCCGTGGACAGACGTGCCTGCATGCCGTAGCCATCGAGATTGCCTGCCTCATAGATGGGCTTGAGCATCTTGAGGGTGTTGGTCATCTTCGGCTCATAGAGCATGCTGGAGTTCATGTAGTCGTTGTAGTACAGGGTCCAGTGAACGCCCAGCTCCTTCTGCCACTTTCTGGCGGAAGCGAACGCTACGCGGATCCACTCGGACTCAACCATCAGACGCTCTTCGGACAGTTCCTTCACAGGATTGCCGTTCTCGTCCTTCATACGGTAGATGGTGCCCCATGCGCTGGACTGGTTGGAAGCGTCGTCCAGGTTCGTCTCGCCCCAGGAGCTGCCGTTCCAGCCGTTACGAACCATGCCGTTGTAATCGTCCAGAGCTTCGTTGACGATATCCCAGGACATGATGATGTCGTCCCAAGGCTGATAGCGCTTGAACATTGCCTCAATGTAGCTGTCAATACGCGCATTCATGATTTCCTTGGTCGCCAGAGGCTTGCTGTTATCGAAGCCCATGTGGTAGAACGCGGAGTTCTGCTCGGAGCCGTGCCATGCGATCACGTGCTGACGATAGTACTTCTTGGGCTGGTCGGGATGCTGTGCATTCCAGTTCTTGATTCTGTCAAGGTCGCCCTGGAGGGGGTTGTTGCCGCCCAGCATGACCTTGCCTTCTGCTTCAAGAATCTTGGCGTCCTTTTCTTCCTGGGTGAGGGAAGTATCGGCGTTGATTGCATTCACAGCCTGATTATAGGCGTTTCTGGATTCGTTGGCGCCGAAATTGTAGGTCATCTTACCGCTGTTGCCGGAGAAGGTGCGGTATTCACGCTCGACCTGACCGCCGTTGGGGGACTGGGTGCCGAAGTTGCCAAACGGGAAGTAGTCGGCATATTCGTCACCGAGAGAGTACATCTGGTTCCAATCCTTGGTCCAGCTGGCCGTCAGGGTGATATTCTGGGTGATGGGGGTATCGAAGCTGAAGGTGGCATTGCCATTGCGCCAGGTGACGGCATAGCCGGTGCGCTTCATGCTCTCGGGGACGGTGACATAGTCGTTCTCGTCCACTTCCACCACCACGCTGGACATGCCGGAAACGTTCGGGTTGAAGGTTACCTTGAAGGTATCCACGGGAACCGTGCCGGTGCCCTTGGCGGGAACCTTGACGTTGAGCACCTTATTGATGCTGGTGCCGCCGGTGGCGATATTTACCGTCAGCTTCACATCCGTCTCCTTGTCCATGGCATAGATCTTGCCGCCCTGGATGCAGTCGGGTTCTGCCGTGTAGGTTACTTCGCAGCCGCTGACACCCTTGGGGAGGGTATAGGTGTCCTTGACGTTGATGGGAATGACACTGGGAATCTTGTCGAGGACAGAGCCGACAACGAGATCCAGATAATACTGGTTCATAGCGTCGGTGTCGTCACCGAAGTAAAGGTACTCCACCGTGTAGTTATAGCCGGTGGACATGCCGGAATACGCGTCCAGGATCAGCTCGCTGGCGTCGATGCCGGTGTCCGCATAGTCGAAGGTCTTGGTGAAGTCCTTGCCGTTGGTGGACCAATAGCAGGTGTAGCTGTCGCCTTCCTTGGCGATGCGGAACCAGTGGCTGCTGGCAGACTTCAGGCCGGAGCTGGTCTTGACACCGTCGGTGTCGGCAGTCACGTTGCCATCTACGCGCAGGAAGTCCTGGATCGCACCGTCGCCGGCACGGATACCGGCCAGGTTGTTGTAATCGTCGCCTTCCTTGGCATAGAAGCCAAAGAATTCGTAGTAGCCCTGGGAACCGCCCTGGTTGAACTTAACCTTAATGGTAGCCGTCCAGTCGCCGTTGACGGGAATGGACACTACGTCCGCAGGATTAAAGGAGCTGACCTGTCCGTTGCAGGGCTCAAATGCGGCCGTGGTCGAGACAAGATACAGTCCGTCGCCTTCGTTGATCTTGGTTGCACTCTGGTTCGCAACTTGGAACCGGCTTGCCGAAGCTTCGTCCATGAAGTTAATGCTCTGCAGGGGCGCCTCATCGGCGGCAAAAACGCCGACGGGGAGCATTCCCAGGACCATCACAAGGCAAAGCACAAGGGCAATCACTCTCGAATGTAGCTTCATAAATTACCTCCTAAAAAATATGTGATCATGTACAAAATACGAGTGGCTTCTGAAAAAATTACCCTCCAATTCCTTCTTGCCGCTCGTATTCCATTCATACCAATGATTATACACTTTGCGCCTTTTTCTTTCAACGAGCTTTTTTCCTCACAAAAAAAATCTACAATGTCTACAAATTTCCTTTCATGCATTTGTTGATTTCGCGTATTGTTTCAAATCATTCGATCCCATTGTCTTCCAAAATTCAGTTATTCAGGAAAAATTTTTCACGCTCCATAGGAAAACCACCCGGCAAAAATCATGCCGGGTGGCTCCAAAGATATTTTAGGAGGAAAGGAGGCTCTATTTTACAGGCGCGGCGAGCTGTCCCATCGCCGTCGGCCTGGAATTGTCTGCATTGGCTCAATAGCCAAAGAAGAAGCTAAAGGGATCCATGCCACCAAAGGGCTGCACCTGCTGGGGCATCTGGGGCGCGGTTTCGGAGGATGACTCCTCCTCGTCGGCCTTGGCCTGCTGGATTTTTTCTTCCACGGTGACGGTGATTTCCACGGTCTCAATCTGGCGAACGACGGTCAGCTTCAGCTCGTCGCCGATTGCTACATTGCCTACCGCCTTTACCATCTCGTCGCCGCTGGAGATTTCTGTGCCGTTGACAGCGGTGATGATGTCGTTCACCTTCAAGCCAGCCCTTGCCGCCGGGCCGTCCTCTGTAACCGAGCGCACCACAGCTCCCTTGGGCAAGCCGTAGGCCTGGAGGTCCTGGCTGACGTCATCCACGCCAATGCCAATATAGGGCTTGGAGATATATCCCTTCTCAATAATGCTCTTTACAATGTCCCGCACCGCATTGATGGGAATGGCAAAGCCAATGTTATCAATGGACGCGCCGGAGCCGGAGCCGGAATACTTGGCGTTGGTAATGCCGATAACCTCGCCATGGAGATTCAAAAGCGCACCGCCGGAGTTGCCGGAATTGATGGCGCAGTCGGTCTGGATCAGCTCCATACTGAGACCGTTGGACATGGTAATCCTACGATCCAGAGCACTGACGGTACCGGCGGTCAGCGAGAAGGTCAGCTCCCCCAAGGGATTGCCGATGGCGACTACGCTTTCTCCCACCTGGAGCTTTTCGGAGTCTCCCAGGATCACGGGCGTCAGCCCAGTGCCGTCTACCTTTAATATGGCAATATCGTTGCTCTCATCATAGCCAATGAGCTCAGCATCATAGGTGGTGTCGTCGTACAGGGTCACGGTCACGGAGTTGGCATCCTCGACCACATGGTAGTTTGTCAGGATATAGCCGTCGTCACTGATGATGAAGCCGGAGCCGGAGGCGGCGGCCGTGGTCTGATAGCCCCAATAGTTGGTGGTAACGGAGGTGGTGATACCAACGGTGGAATTGACATTGGCGGCATAAACCTCCGCCGGAGTCATGAGCTTGGAGGTGTCAATCTCGGCCACTGTCACAATGCTGGCCTCCCGCTTGCCCTCGACGATCTGGGAGACCTTTTGAGCCTCCGTCGAAAAGGCACCGGATCTTTTTCCGAAAATCGCCATAGCGCCCGCTCCAAGGGCCCCACCCAGCAGGGAGCAGCACAGCGCAAGGGCCACGATCCGTGCCCCAAGACGCCCTTCCTTCTTTTTCCTGGGCGGCTTCGGAGCCTTCGGCGCCTTCCGGGGTGCTGTGTAGACCGGCACGGCATACATCGGCTGCCAGGTGTAATTTTCATTCGGAATCGGCTGTGCGGCAGCCTCAGGCTGCGGCGCCTGGTCACTTATCTGCGGCTGCTGCGATTCAAACGCAGGGCTGTCTATCTGCGGCTGCGGCTCACTCCCCTCCACAGGCTCCTGCGCCGGCTGTGTACCAAAGACTGGCGTAGAATTTTCATCAAATTCATAGGGGTAATACATAAATGTCTGCTTCCTTTCATGATTACATTTTTTAATATAAGCAATAGGATTTTCTTTATGATTTATCTTTCGTCCATATTGTAAGACCTTATGCTGAATTTAATCTGAAATTGTAATGAACAATTCATGAATTTCTTTTGAAAGTTTTTTGATAAAAAAGCACAGAGGCTTTCCGTTCAAGAAGAACCCCCGTGCTTTTTCAAACAAATCCTTATAAATGGCGTTTCCTGTCACTCCGTATCGGCATCCAGTCCAACAAAAAATTCTTCGTAGCTGCATTGATAAAGCTTTCTCAGTTCCATCAATACGCTGGCGCGGATATTTAATTCGCCGGCTTCATATTTCGCATAAGTCGTGCGTCCAATATCGCAGCCACGGCGCTGTAGCTCTGCGCACAGTTTCTCCTGTGACAACCCGCTGGCAGCCCTCAGCCTTCTCAGATTGTCGCCCATATTGCGGTCACGCCGTATCTTCTGTTCCATTTTCCTCACCTCACATACCCAATTGACCAGTATTGGTTGCAGATTATCTATATAGTATGCAAAAATAAAGCAAGATATTGTCCGCTATACTGGTCAATATGCGCTGGAGGGAGAATGCGCGTATGTACTTTGCAGAACCTTGATATTAGAATCTCTGGTCAACTTAGACAGTATGCCGGATCTGTTGTACGTTCCAATGTGTTTCTCAACAGAAAGCGGGAGAAAACACGAAAACTCGTGGTTTCTCCCGCAAAAAATGTGAAATTTCCAAAAAGGCTATTTTGATATAGCCCCTTTGCTTACTGACATTGACTCACCTGAGAACCGGCCAAAGCCTTAGTTCAGCTCCGTAATGCCGTCGATGCGCAGGGAGAAGGACGGCGCGGACTGGAAGTAGGACTCATGGTAGTAGCCGTCAATGATGGCCTCGTCGGCGTCGTTGGTGTAATCACCGTCGGTGTCGGTAGCGAAGGCACTGGTGACCGGCTGACCGTCCACCGTGAACCTGCTGGCGTCAAAGACCTGCACAGCGCCGGACTTGAGGTCGGCGATGGCGGCATCGACCGCTTCCTGCGTACCGGCCGCAACGTTGGGCCCGAGCTTGGTCAGAGCTACCGCGCCCTTGTCGAAGCCCTCGGCCCAGTTGGTGTCGAACGGCTCACCCTTGAGCATTGCGCCGATGGCGTACTCATAGTAGACATCCCATTCGTTGGTGGGAGAGGTCAGCGCAGCATTGGGCGCAACGCTGAGCATATCCACATTATAGCCCACGGAATAGACCGTGGCGCCGGTTTTGAGGGCCTCCTCGCAAGCGGTGGGTGCGCCGGTGGAGTCGGCATGCTGGCCAATGATGACGCAGCCGTCGGAGATCAGGGCCACGGCAGCCTCGTTTTCGGCGATGATATCAAACCAGGTGTTGGTATACTGAACTTCCATAGAGACGTTCTCGTAGACGCTGCGGATGCCAAGGAAGAAGGCCGTGTAGCCGGAGACAACTTCGGCGTAGGGGAATGCGCCGACATAGCCGACCTTGACCTTGCCTTCATCATCATAGTTGGCTTCGGTCAGCTCGCCGTTCTGCTCAAGCTCGGCGATCTTCATACCGGCAACGATACCGGCAACATAGCGAGCCTCATAGATCTCGGTGAACGCATTATGGAAATTTGCCAGGCCGGAAGCCTTGGCGGTATCGCCGGTCATGGAAACGATCTGCACGTCGGGATTCTCCGCGGCAGCAGCCTGCGCAAAGGACTGGTGGCCATAGGAGTTGGTGAACACGACGGAGCAGCCCTGGTCGATGCAGTCGGCGATGGCGTCGCCGCAGCTCTCGTCTTCCTTGATGGTGTACTTCCACACCGCGTCGGTGTCCTTGTTGAGGCCGAGCGTGGACATGGCCTTCTCGACGCCTACGATATGCGCATAGCTGTAGCCTTCGTTCTCATCGCCCACGAGAACAACGCCAACCTTGAGCTTGCTCTCTTCGCCAGAGGCGCCGGTCTTGCTGCCACAGCCGGTAAGCATACAGGCCACAAGGGCCACAACCAGAAGCAGCGCAACGAGTTTCTTCATTTGGTATTCCTCCTGTTTTTGTGGGTCAGACCCAAATTCATGCGGATTCTCCGCACATTTTACAGAACTATTCTACATATTTTTTTCTGAAATTCAATCACAAATTGCCGTTTTTTGAAAAATTCGTGTAAATATGCAAAAAAGGCAAGCCTGATCCGTCAGCAAGTGAGCATTATAGACGTTTCCTTTTCTTTCCCGCCGTTTCATGACTAAAATTCACCATCGTCGAACCATCAGCTCGCACCATAGGCCTTGCACATCGCATCGTCCAGCGCGTCATAGTCCGCGTAAAAGAGGGAGGACACATCTTCTCCTGCCTGTATTCTCTTGTAGAGCTTTGACAGCTCTCGGGTAAATGTTACAGCTCCCTGGCTGCCGAGGTGATAGGTATCGTAGAAGGCGGTGTCGCTTGGGAAGAGCTCCTCGCGCTGGCGGTAGAGGTTAAAATCCAGGTAGGTGCAATGATATTTTTGCGCGTAATCGAGATACCATTGGTGGGCTGCCTCCAGGTTGTGATATTCCGCGATCATTCGGTCTGACAGAGGCGTTGTGACAAACACCACCTCAATTCCCCGCTCCTGGCAGGTCTCGACCATATCTTGAAAATATTCCTTATTCTCCTGCCAGATCGCCTCGCTCATGGCGGTGGTATGGTGCAATGCCGAAAACTCCTCCGGCGTCATGGACAGATCCGTGTGCTCCAGGCTCCGGAAGCCCTTGCAGGAGGCGTCCACCGTAGGCGGCACACCATGCCGCAGGTCATACCAGGAATCAAAGCCGTGGTCTAACGTGTTGGCGCAAACCTCCAGGTATTCGTCCGGGTAGAAGGCCCGGAAGAAGAAGGTACACCGATCCCAGAGGCTCCCCATGCGGGAAAGGGCATAAATGTCCCCCTCCGGGCCCTCCTGCTCGCGGTTGCGGGTCAGGGTATTGCAGGACAGCTCGATAAACACGGTCTTGACGGGATTGCGGTCCAGCTCCTTGCGCAGGAGGGTATCCCTTGCGCACATGGTCATGAGCGCACCGGAAAGATTATAGCTGTTTGTGCCAAGCTCCTCATCCAGCACGCGGGGGTCAAAGGCGCTGTAGGCGTGAGATGCGCCGGAAATCAGGCAATCGACACTGCCTGCCAGCTCGTCGCGCACCTCCGCGTCCTCATAGTAATAGAACTGGCCGTGAAAATAGGGCCAGACAATCCCCTCTGCAATCAGCGCCACGCACAGGAAAAAGCCCAACGCCGCGAAAAGCGCCTTTCTAAAACTGCGCATACAAAAATCCTCCCGCGTTCCCGGCACGGCCGCCGAAATAGACGATGGCTATAGCCAATAGCGCCAGCAGCACCACCCGCACAGGGGTGCACAGCTTGTTGAACACATCCCGCACCGGCCGTCTGCGCTGCAGAAGGCTGCCAATGAACAGCGCCAGGGTGCCCAGGCACACCACGAAAAATTCCATCTTTCCCCCTACAAAGGGAAGCAGAGCCCGGGGCGAAGTGGGAATGGTAAAATTCGTAAAAATCCGCTTCCAAAGGCCAAAGCCCTCGGAGAGTGTGCCCACCTCCGGCAGCACCTTGATGAGGGTCACCAGAGCGAAGGTGCGAAGGGTCTGGAAGGCACGCCAAAGCCAGGCCTCCTCCCGAATGTGAAGGGCCTTTTTCGTCCGGTCAAACACCGGCTCCAGCCACAGCGACGCAATGATACACAGTCCGTTGACCCCACCCCAGGCAATGTAGGCCCAGCTCGCGCCGTGCCACAGGCCCGTGGTCAGCCACACCGCCACCAGGGCGACGCTGGCGCTCACCGTCTGGCCAAAGGTCTTCCCCAGGCGCTCCTGCGCCCGCTTCCCAAGCTGTCGGTTCCATTTGGCCACAGCAATGGGATAATAGAGATAGGCCTTGAACCACGCGCCGAGGCTGATATGCCACCTGCGCCAGTATTCGGCCACGGATTTGGAGAAATACGGCCGGTCAAAGTTCTCGGTCAGCCGAATGCCCAGCATTTCACACAGGCCGCAGACGATGTCCATATAGCCTGAAAAGTCCGCGTAAATCTGCACGCTGTAGCATACCGCGCCCATTGCCACTGTGATGCCGACATACCCGGCATAATTTTCAAACACATCGGCCACATAGGGCGCCAGAAGATTGGCCAGCACCAGCTTCTTGAAAAAGCCTGCCAGCATTCGCTGAAAGCCCCGGGCAAAATTTTCATAGGAAAAGGCATGGGGCGTAAAAAGCTCGCCTTTTAGCTGCGTAAAATCGCTGATGGGGCCCTGGGTGATCTGGGGAAAGAACGAGACAAACAGGAGAAGCCGAAAAAAATTCCGCTCCGGGTCATATTTCTCCCAGTAGACGTCGATGAGATAGCCCATGGTCTGGAAGGTGTAGAAGGAGATGCCCAGAGGGATGATGAATTGTAGCGTGTCCTCCAGCTCCCGCGCCCCGAACAGCCGCGCCAGGGCATTGACCTGCGCCAGAGCAAAATGGGCGTACTTGAACACGCACAGGATGCCGAAATTCAGCACCAGCGTCAGCACCAGGAGGGTGCGTCTTTTTCGCTTGGTCTTCTGCTTGCGCGCACTTTTCTCCTCGCGGGAAAGATGCTCCTTATTGGCCTTCAGGTATTCCTTCTGCCGGAGGGCAATCCGCTGCATTCCCAGGGTCGCAGCATAGGTGGAGGCGGCAGTGATGAGGATATAGATGGCGCTTTTCCATCCGCCCACGCAGTAGAACACCAGGCTCGCCGCCAGCAGCACCATCCAGCGGAAGCCGCCCGGCACTGCGTAGTACACGATCAGGAGCCCCAGCACGAAGACCAGAAACCATACCGAAATCAGGGACATGGCTTACTCCTCATCCTGAATCTGCCGGATCATATCCCACATAGCCTTGGCACTGTTGAAATTCTCCGGCACCAGGTATTTGGGGCTGATATCAATATCGAAAACCTCTGAAATCTGCGCCACTAAATTCACGATGCTGAAGGAATCATACACCTTCCCGTCGATGAGCTGATCCTCGGTTTCATAGTCCACGTCGGGATTGATGTCCATTAAAATATCCATTAATTCGTCCATATGTAGCTCCTTACCGGCAAAAAGAGGGATCGTCCTGCCGCCAGTGATATGACAAAAATGCAAAAAACTCGAAGAATTTCACCAGGCTTGTCCCACACATTATAGCAAAGCCACCGGACGATTGCAACAAAAAATAGCCGATTCCCCGCTTTTTCGCAGGCAACCGACTATTTTGTTATTATTATATTGTAGGCAGGGTCACATAGAAGGTATTCACGCCTCCGCTGCTGGCCGCCCAGATGCGGCCGCGGTGCTCGGTCACGATGCCCTGGGCTATGGACAGACCCAGGCCATAGCTGCCGTCCCGGCTGCGGGCGGTGTCCACCCGGTAAAAGCGCTTGAAAATATTGCGGAGTTCCTCCAACGGGATGGGCGCACCGGGATTCTCCACGGAGATGATGCATTGCCCTCTTCCCTGCCGCTGCAATCGGATCGTCACCTGCGCAGGCGTGGCAGAATATTTCTGAGCATTGTCCAGCAGAATTTCCACCACATGGCGAAGATGGGGTGCACTGCCGTGCACAAAAATATCCGGCTCTATTTGCCCCTCCAGCGTCAGCCCCTTCTCAAAATAAAGCGGCTCAAAGGGCAAGATTGCGTCGTTGATCAGGCCGGACAGCTCAACTCGCTCCCAGGCCGCCCGAGCCTGGCCGTTGTCCACCCGGGCAAGATCGAGAAGTCCCTCAACGAGTCCCCGCATTTGCCCTGCCATGATGAGAATATTGGAAGCAAAGCGGCCCTTTTCCTCGCCGTCGTACTCCGGCTGCTGGAGGAATTCCGCGTTGGTCAAAATCACCGTCAGAGGCGTTTTCAGCTCATGGGAGGCGTCGGATACAAACTGCCGCTGCTGCTGCCAGGCCTTCTCCACCGGCTTCACCATCCAGCGGGCAAGCAGCAGGCTGATTAGGAAAAAAATAGCCAGGCTTGTCATGCCGATGCCAACGCAGACCTGCCGCAGCCGGGAAACCGTCCGCTGCTCTCCCGCCAGATCCGCGAAGACGATGCAGCAGGCGTTCCAGCTAAACCTTCGGTAGTAGCGCAGATTATATTCCGGCAGCTCTCCCTCCGGGCTTTCGCTGTAAAAGGTCTTTTGAATCAGATCCTGTACCACTGTCTCATCGGTCAGATCGAAATTGCTGCCGTTAATGGCCAGCACCTCGTTGCGCCGACCAATTTGCAGGGCAAAATAGGGAAGCTCGCCCCCTTTTTGCTGGCCGTTGCCGCCAAGCTGCATCGGATCTACCGCAATGGATTCCATAATGCGCAGGCTCTCTGTCCGCAAATTTGACTGGGTAAACCGCACCACCGTGATCATAATGGCGCACAGCATCCCCGTCACAATCGCCATGATGATGCAGATGAACCGCACCCTTAGCTTTTTCAGCACGTCGCATCCACCTCCAGGTGGTATCCCAGCCGCCGCACTGCCTCAATGCGGACATTGGAGCCAATGCTGCGCAGCTTCTTACGCAAAAAGCCCACATAGACCTCCACATGATTTTCCACCGCGTTGGAGTCCAGCCCCCAGACCCGGGACAAAATGGCCTCCTTCGACAGATTCTGTGCGCCCGCCTGGAGAAGCAGCCGCATCACATCAAATTCTCTCGCCGACAGCCGCACCGAATTGTCGCCGCACGACAAGGTGGAGGAGGCCAAGTCGAGCGTAGTGTTGCCATAGCTGAGCACATCCACCTGGGCGCCCTGCCGCCGAAGCAGGGCATTAATGCAGGCCATCAGCTCCCGAGTGTCGAAGGGCTTCGTGAGGTAGTAGTCCGCCCCCGCGTTGAGGCCCTCCACCCGATCCATCAGGCCGGACTTCGCCGTCAGCATCAAAATGGGCGTGCTACAGCGCTTGGCCCGCACCTCCCGGGCCAACTGGTAGCCGTTCATCTTTGGCATCATCACGTCCAGGATTAAAAGATCATAGATGCCAAGCTCCGCGAATTCCTCTCCGGTCTCCCCGTCATAGGCCACTTCAACCTCAAAGCCCTTGGCCGATAGCATCGTCCGCAGGGAGTCTGCCAGGAGTTTTTCATCTTCAATTACCAATATTTTCATCGTTGTTCCCCTGTTTTCTTCATTTTTTACAGCAAAGCCAAAATGAAATGTACGTCTTTTATTATACTACTCCGCAAATCTGAAATAACGCTGAAAAAAGACAGGTAACACAGGGGACGGGTATCTGTGTCATACGACACAGAGAACCGTCCCCTGGGGTACTACTGCTAGAGAACCGTCCCCTGTGTTACTACTGCGATTACAGCTCGTCCTTATTGCGAAGGACGGGGCTCAGCACCACAGTCAGGTTGCCATTGCGGCAGCGCAGGGCGTCGATGAATTCCTTTTCTTTCTCAAGATCCTTCAGCTCAAGAATGTAGGTCAGCTCAAACAGCGTGCCCATATTGGTGGTCTTGACCCGCGTAAGTCGGTGGGTTCTGGCATAGGTCTGAAACAGATCGTCGAATACATGGTTAAATTCCAAATCCTCGGGCACAGTGATGCGCAGTTGCTTCTCTCGCAGGGAGGACATGCCGAACTGGAGTCGCTCCAGGAGGAACATGATCGCGCAGACGACCACCGTGAGCACCACCGCCAGGGTGATATAGCCCAGGCCCACTGCAAGGCCCACCGCCATTGAGAAGAAGATGAAGCCGATGTCCCAGGCACTGCCTGGGGCACTACGGAAGCGGATCAGGCCAAAGGCGCCAAGCACTACCACCGAGGCGCCCAAATTGCCATTGACCATCATGATGATAATGGACTCCACAACGGGAAGCGTGACCAGAATCACCGCAAAGCTGCTGGTATGAGAATGAGAGGACTTATAGGTTAGGGCAATGACCACGCCGAGCACCAGCGCAACACCCATGGCAATGCCCACGTCCGCAAGTGAAAAAGATCCGGTATGCCAAATGCTGCTGAAATCAAACATTTATTTTTTCTCCTTTTTTCTGCCAATTTTCAAGTCGGTGGCGCATATATTCCTCTGCAGAATATGCACCGTGCTCCATGCGGTATATGTTGCCGTACTTTGAGAAGGACGTAAGATAAAGGGACAGCTCCGACAGAATTTTGGTGAACCAAAGGGGGGTCGCGTCCAGGATCTTCGTTTCCATCAGGTAATAATCATCCGGCAATAGCTTTATGCCGTAGGCGCCGTTTTCCAGGCCCATTTCTGTCCGCCGAGCCTGGATGTTGCGATCAAAGGTTACACGAAAACTCGGGTCGTCTATTTGAAAAAGTGCGATCCGGTCATAGGTTAGATTGATTCCCCGCTGGAGGGGATAGCGCTGGAGGAAAAAGTCGATCTCCCGGAGAATTTGCTCCTCGGAGGCAGAACGATCTCCCTTTGGTCGGATGCCTTTCTCCACATAGTCATAGACCTCCTGCAGGGTCATGCAGACCCGGCGCTTATTGACCAGGCCCTTGTACTTCTTCTTGATCTCCAGGAAGGCCCTCGAATCGAGCTTGGGGACGCCGTAGGTGCGAACACGCAGCTTTTCCTTGTACACCGGGCCTTCGTTGGATCTGCGGATCAGCAGAGAATCCGGGGTGTCGTAGTAGATGTTGCAAATTGTTGTCTGACCGTACAGATCCACCTGCATATAGGGCTCCAGCCGCTTGCGAAGCTCCTCGTATACCGGGGCCGTCATCAGATATTTCTTTTCATAACGGTTAAAGACCGTTTGCACCGTAGCCGGTGCAGCCGCTTGTGCCATGATATGTACCCTAATTCAGACGAAACTCCAGTGTCTCGCCGTCAGTGACAAGCGTAATCTGCCCGTCGCGGGTCTGGTAGGTCTCTATACCATACTTCTGCAAAAGCTCGATGGTGGAAGTATCGGCGGGATTCTTTTTGGAGCAGGTGATGGCCGCATACTTGGGCGCGATTGCCTCCAGAAGCGGCTCCATGCCGGTGTTGAACTTTCCGTGGTGAGGCACCTTCAGGAAATCGCATTGGGCAACCTCGCCGTTGTCCAGCCATTCCCGGATCCTGCGCCGGTCGGCATCGCCGGTAAACAGCAGGCGCTGGTTCCCACAGGTCACAGTTGTCATTAGAGACAGGGTGTTATCGTAATCCTCCACTGCTTCGGATACCACGTTGACGTCGTAGTTGATGGGCGGCTCGATATGGATATTCGTTTCGCCGAAAGGAAGATCCATGATGGCCTCTACCCGCTGCGGAGTCACAAGGGCAGCAGCCATGGCCTCCATAAAGTCGGCATATTCATCAATCGTGCCCTCATAGTTTGGAATGAGCACCTGCCCGACGTTGAAGTCCTCCACAATCCGGGCCGAGGCCCCCAGATGATCCTTGTCGAAATGGGTGATGATGACATAGTCCAGCGTGTGGATGCCCTGCTCCTTCAGGAACGCTACGACCTTTTCCGTGTCGTCGATCTCAGCGGTGTCAATCATCATCGCGTGGCCTGCGGATTCCAAGACAATCGCGTCGGATTTGCCCGTCTTTAGGATTGTGACCTTGAGCTTTTCTTCTTTAATGCCGCTCCGGGACATCTGCGTCACAAAGAAGACCAGCGCCAGGCAAACCACACACAAAAGCGCCACCAGCACGATGACAGTCTTGCGTTTTTTCACCAATATATCCCTCCTTGTTTTTCATTTTTACTTCCTGATATTTACATTTCCCAACTTGGGTATTCTACCACGTGGTCCATTTTCTGTCAATTCCTATACTTTATTTATATGCAAAAATACTTTCTTACAATTTGGATATAGTGCCAATGATCATTTGATTCGTTTCAAAATCCCACACTATCTATAGAAAAATTTGGTTATTATTTCAAAAAACATTCACATATACAATTGGCGGCGGATCAGAGATCGAACTGATCCGCCGCACTGCGATCGGCTCTGTAAGCCGGGTTCTGTCTTGACAGCCATCTATCTTGGCGTCGCGTTGCCGCGGCGCTCCAGCCACCTCCTCGGAAACAGCCGGGCCAGCCTCATGTTTCCTCCACGGTGTTGCTCCGGATAGAGTTTACAGCGCCACGATGTTCCCATGTGGCGGGTGAGCTCTTACCTCGCCTTTCCACCCTTACCGCTTGCGCGGCGGTATATTTCTGTTGCACTTTTCCTAGGGTCGCCCCCGGCGGGTGTTACCCGTTATCCTCGCCCTGTGGAGCCCGGACTTTCCTCACACGCGGCCTTTCGGCACTGCGTGCGCGGCTGAACAAACCGGTCGCGCAGTTATTGTAGCCGAAAAAGGTAAGCTTGTCAAACAGATTGCAAAATCTCCACAAAATGCGTATAATATCAGCGTGTCAAAAAAGTCTTTTTGACACCCTGAGGCGTTTTTCAAAACCTCGAAGAAGTTTTGAAAAACGGTTTGATTGAACGCGATCGGAAGAAAGAAGGCTATGGTATGAATGAGAAGGTAACCGCCTGGCTCGATTCACTGCTGGGAAAAGATATTCTGGTGCTCGGTCTGGGTGTCAGCAACCGCCCGCTGGTGCGGCTGCTGCTGGCCCATGGCTGTACCGTCACCGGCTGTGACGCTACCCCCTATGACAAGCTGGACGAAGACGTGCTCGCCCTGGAGGCCGCAGGCTGCCGGTTAAAGGTGGGGGAAGATTATTTGGAAGACCTCAGGGGGGATGTGGTGTTCCGCACCCCGGGACTGCATCCGGATCGTCCGGAATTGGCCGCCCTCCGCGCCTCCGGGGCCAAGATCACTTCTGAGATGGAGGCCTTCTTTCAGGTATGCCCCTGCCCCGTGATTGCTGTCACAGGGTCTGACGGCAAGACCACAACCACAACCTTAATTTGTGAGCTACTAAAAAAGGCCGGCCACCGTGTCTGGCTGGGGGGCAACATTGGCACGCCGCTGCTACCCAGAGCGGCAGAGATGTCGAAAGAAGACCTTGCCGTGGTGGAGCTTAGCTCCTTTCAGCTCATGTACTTTCCCTATAGCCCCCACATCGCCGTTCTCACCAACCTCGCCCCCAACCATCTGGACGTCCACAAGGATATGGCGGAATATGTGGAGGCAAAGGAGAACATTTACCGTCACCAAGGTCCCGGTGACACCCTGATCCTGAATATGGACAACGCCCTCACCCACAGC
>JAZLFG010000023.1:0-74005 GCA_045615685.1 Faecousia sp. | reverse complement strand
ATTCCAAGGTGCAGGTCTGGGTGATCCCCACCAACGAGGAACTCATGATTGCCCAGGATACGGCGGCGCTTTGCAGCAAATAATCTACTGCGTATATTTTGAATTTCAAAACCGGCTGAAAGGGAGAAACATCTCTTTCAGCCGGTTTTTCGTTCAATTGAAATTTGCTACTATTGGGATAAGTCGATTGAATTCACCCTCTGCCATTCGCCTTCCGCATTTTTTTCCAGGATGTCCTGATAATCTTGATGACTCCGATTCAGCGCGATCCTTGTCGTATCCTCCACAAGCGGGATGGTGTAGGTATTCTTTGCGCCGATTGTTCCATTGAATCCGCCGAAAGAATTGTAGCAATCGAGATAGAGCGTTCCGCCCTGCTGCTGGTTTACAGCAACCTTTCTGATGTAGCCGACCGAATCGGCTACGCCGACAGTGAGCGTGATTGCGGAACCGTCCGCCGAGACAGAGTAGTCATGGATAAATGCAGAGCCATTTTTTATAAAGCCCGGTGTTACGAGATATGCGCCAACAAGCAGGATGAGCGCAGCAAGGAGAATTAGAATTCTCTTTTTCATCTTTTTTACCTCATAATTCGCAATTGTTGACTGTGCGGGGGAAGGGGAGCACGTCGCGGATATTGCTGACGCCGGTGAGATACATTACGCAGCGCTCGAAGCCAAGGCCAAAGCCGGCATGGCGGGTGGAGCCGTATTTGCGAAGATCCAGATAGAAGGCGTAGTCCTCCGGACGAAGTCCCAGCTCCTGCATTCTTGCCAGCAACACGTCGTAATTGTCCTCACGCTGGCTGCCGCCGATGATTTCACCGATGCCGGGTACCAGGCAGTCCATAGCCGCCACGGTCTTCCCGTCGGGGTTCAGCTTCATGTAGAAGGCCTTGATCTCCTTGGGATAGTCTGTGACAAAGACCGGCCGCTTGAAGATCTCCTCGGTCAGATAGCGCTCGTGCTCGGTTTGCAGGTCGCTGCCCCAATGGACGGGATAGTCAAAGCGGTCGTTGTGCTGCTCCAGGAGCGCCACTGCCTCGGTGTAGGTGATGTGGCCGAAATCGGAATTCAGCACGAGGTTCAGCCGATCCAGGAGCCCCTTATCCACAAAGGAATTGAAGAATTGCATTTCCTCCGGTGCGTGGGAGAGCACATAGCGAATCACGAATTTGATCATGTCCTCTGCCAGGCGCATATCGTCTTGTAAATCGGCGAAGGCAATTTCCGGCTCAATCATCCAAAATTCGGCAGCATGGCGGGTAGTATTGGAGTTTTCAGCGCGGAAGGTTGGGCCAAAGGTGTAGATATTGCGGAAAGCCATGGCATAGGCCTCGCCGTTGAGCTGGCCGGAGACGGTCAGATTGGTGGGCTTACCGAAGAAATCCTGGCTATAGTCGATGCTGCCGTCCTCCTTGCGGGGGATCTGATTCAAATCCAGTGTCGTGACCTGGAACATTTCCCCGGCGCCCTCGCAGTCAGAGCCGGTGATGAGCGGGGTGTGGACATAGACAAAGTCCTGCTCCTGAAAGAATTTGTGGATGGCATAGGCCACCTGAGAGCGGACGCGGAACACCGCCTGGAACATATTGGTGCGCGGACGCAGATGGGATATGGTGCGAAGGTATTCCATAGAGTGGCGCTTGGGCTGTACCGGGAAATCCGGGGTAGAGGAGCCCTCCACTTCGATGGCAGCAGCCTGAATCTCAAAGGGCTGCTTTGCTTCTGGCGTCAGCACCAGCGTGCCCTGTACGATCAGGGCAGCGCCGATGTTGATCTTGGAAATTTCGGCAAAATTGGGCAGCTCTGCGCCGTAGACCACCTGCACTGGGGTGAAGAAGGTGCCGTCAGAGAGCATGATAAAGCCAAAATTCTTTGACGCGCGCAGGTTCCGAACCCAGCCGCCGAGCACAATTTTTTGCTCAGCGTACTGCTCCGGGGACTGAAAGAGAGAACGAAGAGGAATCAGGTTCATAAAATTTTTCTCCTTTTTTGTAATTACAAAAGCATGATGCCTGCATTTGCACAGGCTGTATGAGTATTGTGATCCCAAATGGAGGATTGCACCTCTCCAATGTGGGCGCAGCCCATCATCAGCATACACAGCCGTGACTGGCCAATCCCGCCGCCGATGGTAAGTGGCAGGCGATTCTCCAGAAGTGCCTGGTGGAAGGGGAGGGTGCGACGGTCGTCACAGCCGGACAGGTGGAGCTGTCGATCCAGGCTGGAAGCGTCCACGCGAATTCCCATGGAAGAAATTTCAAAGCTGCGGTTTAGCAGCGGATTCCAGTACAAAAGGTCGCCGTTGAGGGACCAGTCGTCATAGTCCGGGGCGCGGCTGTCATGGGGGTGGCCGGAGCGAAGCGCGCCGCCAATTTGCATCAGAAACACCGCCCGATCTTTGTGGGCAGATAGGAAAGCCGACTCTTTTTCTGAGGCCGTTGTCAGCTCGGGATAACGATCCTCCAGCTCCTGGGTAGTGAGAAACAGGACTTCTCTGGGCAGCTCTGCCCGAAGCTCGGGGAATTCAATTTTTAGAATTTCGTTGGTTACATAGATGGCGTTACAGATGGCCCGAACGGTAGCTTTTAGAAAATCGAGGTTTCGCTCCTCGGGTGTAATGACCTTTTCCCAGTCCCATTGATCCACATAGACCGAGTGGATATTGTCGAGCTGCTCATCGCGCCGGATGGCGTTCATATCGGTGACAAGGCCATTGCCGGGGTAGAAATTGTAACGCGCCAGGGCATAGCGTTTCCATTTGGCGAGAGAGTGCACCACCTGGCTTTCTCCACCGACGGCAGGGATATCGAAGCAAACCGGGCGCTCTACGCCGTTGAGGTTGTCGTTCAGTCCCGAGGCTTCGTCCACAAACAGTGGTGCGGAAACCCGCTTGAGATTCAGTGCGTGGCAGAGATTTTTGAGGAAGCTGTGCTTGATAAATTCAATGGCGCGCTGGGTTTCATAGATCGACAGGGGATTATGGTAATTTTCGGGTATAAAGCATTGATTCATGGAATGTCCTTCTTTCCTGACAGAATAATACCGGATTAGTCTATGGAAAAACATACGGTATTACCAGCGAAAATATCCGCCGCAGGGGCGGATATTCATGCGTCTCAGATTGGCTGGGGCTCCATGGCCTCGTGGAGGGTGTCTGTGATTGCACCACGGAAAATACCATCGGCGTTGCTATGGACGATATTCAGCGCCGGAGCGACATTTTTCAGGTCTACATTCCCGTCCATATACACGTCGATATCCAGCATGTACACCGGCTCAGTGCTGACAGCTCGGGTTTTGTTGTCCACCTTGCGGAAAGTACCCAGACAGCACTTAATGTTGCTGCGGCTGCCGCCGGGGAGGGAAAGGGACACCGTCTGTTCACACTTGCCGAAGACCTTTTCCGAAACGTCCTGCTCCGCGATTAAGCCAAGATAGGCAGGCTGAAGCAGCTCCCGCCAGGGCGTATCCGTCAGCTCCAGCGCTTTGGGATTGAAGGCGTTGATGTAGCGAAGTCCCACACGGGAAAAGCAGGCGGGTTGGTAAACCTCAATCAAATGCACCAGGATGCGGTCTAATCGCTTGGCAAAGTCCTCCCAGCGGGTATAGCGGTGGGAGGCAAGGGAAATGAAGTCCCGGGTGAGGTTAACCTTCCAGCCGTTATCAAGGGAGATAAACTGGTAGTTTTTGACCGTCTCCTGGGGGCGGCCGTTTTGGACGGGAAGGTGCTCCTCCTTCATGGAATAGTTGGGATACTCCCCGCGGATTCGCTCCTGCAGCTCATAGGGAGGTTGATTCTCAATTTTCAGGATGGTGGGAAAGCGAAGCTGGCAAATCACCTCAATCAGCTGGTGCCTGCCATAATAGCAGCGTTCGACATCAGAAAACACGACGGCACATCCTTTCGCTTGTATCATGATAGCTTGTGAATAGTATAGCGAATTTCCTGTGACTTTTCAAGCAGAAGCCTTGGCGTTTTTCAGGATTTGTGCTATAATTTACACAATAGCAAGCAGGAGATGATTGCTCCGGCAATCATTTAAGAAATGAAACCGGTATGGTGCGCTTGCCTATGGGTGAATCGCAGAAAGGATATGAAATATGAAGCAGCAAATTTCCATTCATGTTTTGCGCGAGGGGGCAACCCTTCCTGCCTATGCCTCTTTGCAGGCTGCAGGCGCGGATCTATGCGCTTGCCTGCCGGAGGCTGTCACCATTGCGCCGGGGAAGACGGTATTGATCCCTACTGGACTGTCTATGGCGCTGCCGGAGGGCTTTGCGGGCCTGATCTATGCCCGAAGCGGCCTTGCCAGCAAGCGGGGGCTGGCCCCTGCCAACAAGGTCGGCGTAATCGACGCGGACTATCGGGGAGAAATCCTTGTGGCGCTCTACAACCACTCTCAGGAGCCCCAGCATATAGAGCCCGGCGAACGTATTGCCCAGCTTGTAATCGCCGCCTGCCCTCAGGTGGAATTCCGGCAGGTTTCTTCCCTTTCCGAAACCCAGCGGGGAAGCGGCGGATTTGGTTCAACCGGAAGAAAATAAATGGTTTTTTGAAAAAATCATTAGAAATTTTAGAGAACATCTGTTATTATATATATATATAATGACAGAAGCTGTGATTTTGATGGGAGGTGCCCTATGTATCAGGTGGGAGAATATCTGGTGTATGGGTTTGAGGGCGTATGCTGCGTGGAGAGCATCGGACTGCCAAAGATTTCCGGTGTCCGGCGGGATAAGCTCTATTATACCCTGGTTCCCTATGGAAAATCCGGAGCGATCTACATACCGGTAGACGCCAATGTATATATGCGCCAGCCGATCAGCCGGGCGCAAATTGAGGCACTCCTGTCCGATTTGCCTTCGATGCCCCTGTGCAGCGATCTTCCGGCGGATCCCAGGATGGTAACTGCCTATTATCAGGAGATTCTCCACTCCCACGACTGTGCGAAGGTGCTCCAGCTCTATAAGACCATTTACTGCAAGCAGCTTGCGCTGTCCAGCAGCAAAAAATCCCTTAGTGTCACGGATATGCGCTACTGGAAGCAGGCGGAGGAGCTGCTCGTCAGCGAGTTTGGCTATGTGCTCCAGAAGGACGCCTCACAGATCATTAAGCTTCTGCGGCTGACAATTCACATGGCAGATTAGTCCTTCAGTGCCGCCAGCCATTCCAAAAGCTTAAAGCGCAGCACATAGTGGTCGCTGTCGGTGATCCACTCGATTTCTTCATCCGTGAACCCGGCACTGGTGGCAATAGCCTCCAAATCCTCGGTACAAGCGGAGCTGCACAGCGATGGAAAGCAGACGCACCACCAGTTATGCCCCTGCCCGCTGCCAAGGCGTACCAGAAGCGACATATATTTGCCTGCCGGCAGCGTAAAGGTGTCATAAAAGCGGGTAGGGAAGCGTTCCGGCTTGAGGCTCACTTCCACGCTGTCATTACAGCCGAGCTGGCGCAGGGTCTTCTCAGCCTTTTCCTTCAGCTCCGGTAGAGCTTCTTTCAATAAATTCAGCATTTCGTCGCGGCTTTCGGCCTTCAGGCAGAAGGGTTCCAGCTCCTCTAGGAGAGCATCGCGCACCGTAAGCTTCAGGGCTTGCGCCTCTGCACTGTCTGAGTCTGCCACCACATGAAAACGGATGAGCTTGTCTGCCAGAGTGCGCTGCTGGGCACAGAGCACACTACATCCGATGATGCCCACCAAAAGCAGCGTCGTGCCTGCAAAAAGCAATCGTTTTTTCATAAAATTCGTCCATCCTTCCGGCTTTTTCTGGAAGGATGGACATTTTTTTCGAAGTTTATACGCTGTGTGCGTAGAATGTGGCAAAATCCCTGGATTTTAGCGTTTTCACTGCCTTCTTTGCTTCTGCCTCACCTGGGAACAGGCCGAATACGGCGGAACCGGAGCCTGTCATCTGGGCGCCATAGGCGCCAGAAGCCAAAAGCGCATCCTTGATTCTTAAAATTTCCGGATGCTCCAGTGCCGCCACCGGTTCGAGCACATTGCAAAGGAGCCCTCCTGCCCCCGGAACATCATCCTTTTGCAGGCACGCCAAAAGTGCCTCCGGGTTTGGTCGGAGGGAGCTGGGGTGTTGATCGGATAGGGTAAAAAGCTTTGGAGTAGAGATGCCGAAGGGCGGCTTGCAGATCACATAGTGCTGCCGAGTCGTAAGTGATATCGGCTGTAGCACCTCGCCCCGACCCTTCGCCCGGGCGGTACCGCCCAGCACACAAAAGGGCACATCACTGCCAATCTGCACGGCCAAAGCCAGCAATTCCTCCTTGGACAAAGGATTGCCATTCTGCGCGTTCAGCCCCCGCAGCACAGCCGCAGCATCCGCGCTGCCACCGGCAAGCCCCGCCTGGCTGGGAATGTGCTTGGTGATGCGGAGCGTCAGTCCACCATCCGAAAGGCCGGTATAGCGGAAGAAGATGCTGGCAGCCCGCCAGGCAAGATTCCGCTCGTCCTGAGGAATCTCCGGCTCGGTGCAGGAAAGCTGCCAGGGTGTGCCGGTGCCCTGGACAATGCACACCTCATCCCGGAGGGAGATTGCCTGCATCAGCATATCCAGCGCGTGATAGCCATCTGTCCGCAGACCAAGAATATTCAGCGTTAGGTTGAGCTTGGCCCAGGCAAAAACGGTACATGCTTTCATGCTCGGATCAATCTGCCTTCCAGATAATAGCGTTTCTCCCGGCTGTGGCCCATGGAGAAGGTTTTGCGGGGTAGAATACCGTCGGCAATGACGCCACGGAAGAGCTGGCTCTTTTCCATGGCAGGAAGCAGGAAGCCAATGGCATTTTCCTGGCGAGCAAGCTTCACTAGGGCGTCATCGTCGTGGATGTAGTCGATGATACCTTCGTTTTTCTGTAAATAGGCGTCCAGGAAGCTCTGGAGTACGCCCACGGCCAGCTCACTCTTGCCGCGATCCAGATAGATGGTGCCGCAGCGTTCACCAATGTACCACTTCACCGGAAAGCCGCCCCCGGCACAGGCGTTCTGCTCCAATGCGGCCAGGAGCTTTTCCGGATCGGTCTTGCATACGACGCGGTGAATGGGCTCGAATACTTGCGCCTCGTCGTGAATATTTTCCAGCTCTACAAGGGCATAGCGAGCCGGATGTCTGGAAAGGTCCTGATCGGGGTACTTTGCCTTGAGCTCCTCATAGCAGGATTTGGCGGTGGCGAGGGAGTGGTTGCCGTCGCCTACAGCAAACACCATAGGGACGCCGCTAAGATCCTCATATTTTTCTGCCACCTTGGCGGTGTAATCGGCAAGTACGCGATCAAACGCATCGGCGTCCGTTCCACTGACGAGCCGGCCTTCGATATGTCCACCGCCCAGCATCAGGTCAAATGCATAGAGCTTGGGGAGTTGTGCCTTTTTGGCACAAATTGGCTCAATGAGAAGCTTCTCTTGGTCATCGCAGAGCATCAGCACATGGGGAAGCTCCAGGGGCGCATCTCGCCGCACCCGCTGTCTCGGTGGAATGCGCTCCACCACAGTGCGTTCTGTGGCTCGGATCGGAGAGACGGAACCGGGGGAGTAGTCGTAGTCCTCCAGATCCACCATGCCCACAAGTCCTTTTCGGATTGTGCCATTTTCGAGCGTGCGCTCCACATAGACATAGCTGTGGGGATAAAGCTTAAAAATATCCTCTATGAGATATTTTTCCATCGTTTTTTGAATCTGCTTGGTGTGAGCCTCCTCCTGAGCCGTGCCAAGCTCTGCTTCCGGAAGGATCAGATGAAAGGCGGATGGCACATCCCTGGTGATTTCACGCACTTGGGCCCAATAGGCCGGGTCGGAGGAAAACTGATCACAGGCAATGACGGCCCATTTCTCTAAGGCGTTCACCTGGGGCAAAAGAAGATCGGCAGCGGAAAAAGAATTCATAATAAACCACCCTTTTCAGAAAAACATCGGGATCATTATACTGGATTAAGCAGTCATTTCATAGGGCTTTTTCAAATTTTTTCATTCGCATAAAGCGTGTCGCTTTGATGCACAATAATGCCGAGAATCACAGGAATGGAGGTTAGCAAATGGATACGTTAGCTTTGATCCTTGCCATTGTAGGCGCAGTCAACTGGGGCCTGGTAGGAATTTTCAAGTTTGATCTGGTCGCCTGGATTTTCGGCGGACAGACTGCCGGCCTGTCCCGTGTGATTTTTACACTGGTCGGTCTTGCGGGCCTGTGGTGCATCACCTTGCTTTTCCGCAAGGGCGCGAACGCCTCGGTTGAAGACTAACCAGGGATCCACAGCGCGTCGAAGCTTCGTTCGATGCGCTGGATTTTTATGGCAAAGCGCAGGCCTTAGGTATATGCCCGGGGCCTGCGGAATACTTATGAAATAGAGAAACGCTGGCGGTATTCCTCATAGTACCGCTCAAAGCTGCCAGAGCGGCGCTCCCGGGCCTGCTTCAGGTAGGCGTGGGTGTCAAAAGCGTCCGCCTCCAGCTCAATAATAGCAACGGCAATGTTGGAGCAGTGGTCGGCCACACGTTCGAGATTTGTCAGGAGGTCGTTGAGCACAAAGCCCATGGATAGGGTACACTGACCCTTTTGCAGCCGCTCCACATGGTTGAGCTTGATTTTTTGACATAGCTCATCAATTCGCTCCTCCAGCGGTTCCACATGGCCGGCAAGCTGCAGATCATTCTGAACGAATGCACTCACAGACAGATCGATGATCTCCTGTACGGCTGCGATGAGAACCTTAATCTCCGACCTTGCGTCATCAGAAAATCGAATGGATTTCTCATGAATCTCCCGAGCGGTATCCGCAATATTGACTGCGTGGTCAGAAATACGCTCAAAGTCAGACAGCGTGTGGAGATATTTGGAGACACTCTCGTTCTGCTGGGGTGTCAGCTCCTTGGCAGTCAGCTTGATCAAGTAGGTGCCGAGGCTATCCTCATAGTGATCGACCCGGGTTTCCGACTGATCCACGAGTTGATAGCCGCTGTCAGAGTAGCCCTCAAGCAGAGAGAAGGCGTTAGCAAGATTATTGCGAGCCTCGGAGGCCATTGCGTTAATGGTGATACGGCTTTGTTCTACTGCCATGGCAGGATGTTGGAGGAAGCGCTCTTCGAGGGTGAATGCCTCATCGACCTTTGTCCGGTCGGACTTTTCTGGTACGAGGAAGACCACGAGCTTTTCAATCAAACCAATGGTCGGCAGTAGCAGGAAAACCTTGACAAAGCGGAAGAGGGTATTGAGAAGCGCAATGCTGAAGGGATTCATAGTCATGTTCAGGAAAGCGAAATGCAAAAATGTGTTGGCCAGATAGAAGATGGCGGCCCAGAGAATGACGCCCGCGACTTCTACCACCAGATAGACCAGTGCAGTACGTTTGCCTGCAGTATTTGCGCCCAAGGCAGAGAGCAGCACCGGAACCGCTGCACCGATGGCAATGCCCATAATGATGGGCAGGGCAACGGAGAAATCAATTGCACCGGTCACAGACAGAGCCTGGAGAATACCGACGGCGGCAGAGGCGCTCTGCAAAATGCTTGTGAAGAGAACGCCCACAAGAATGCCCAACACCGGATTGGAGAATTTCGTCAAAAACTGGATGAAGGCCTCGCTTTCCCGCAGAGGGGAGACCGCACCGCTCATGGCCTGCATCCCGAACATCAGCACGGAAAAGCCCATGAGAATGTCGCCAACGTGGTTATACACCGGTTTTTTGCAAAACATCCGCAGGATGATGCCCGTCACTGCGATCACACCGGTGATGGTTGTGGTGGAGAGCAGCTCTACCCAGCCGGAGCCGCCACCCAAATAGCTCAAGCAGATGACCCAGCCGGTGATGCTGGTGCCGATAATGGCGCCCATCACAATGCCGATGGCCTGCCGTACCTTCATCATGCCAGAGTTGACGAAGCCAACGACCATCACAGAGGTGGCGGAAGAGGACTGAATGATGGCAGTAACGCCGGTGCCAAGCAGAAGACCTTTGAAAGGCGTGTTACTCAGGCGGAAAAGCACCAGCTCCAGGTGACTGCCAGCTACCTTCTTTAGGCCCTCGCCCATCAGCGTCATACCGAATAAGAACAGCGCGACGCCACTGAGCAGGGCGATGATATTGGAAATGCCCATGTGTATTTCTCCTCGTATCGTAAGATTTGCAGGTCACGATCGTGCCTTTGCTTCGTTCCCTTGATTCGTATCACCGCTTTGAAATGCCTGTGGCATAATAGCGATAGAACTTGTTCCTCTGACGTCACACTATTAGACTTATTTGAATGATTTCCGAAAAAAACCAATTTTATCATACAAATAAATGTCGCCGCATGAAAGAGGAAAAATGTAAATTTTGTGTAAATTATTGCTTTGCTATTGGAACGTATTCCGCTTTAATTTTTCCGGCTTGGGGAAGAATATTACCTTCGAGTCGATTTGTAGTCACAAACAGGCTCTGCGCTCATAGAATGGTTCTGAAAGCAACTGTGGCTTTACGTTATATCTGGAGGTAATCCTATGGCTGAACAGGTACCGGAATTTTCTGGCGGCTGTGCGCCGCAGCAGGGTGCGATTTGCATCCATACAAACAAAATCACCGATGTGTGTCTGGATAAGGACTGCATTGAAGATCTTCGCGTTTATCTGACCGAAGATTCCCAGGCTCTGATGGATCATTCTGCAGGAGCCAGAGCCCGGAGTGTGGAGCTGCTTAAGGTTTCCATTGATGTGGAGGAGCTGGCGTTCCAGCGGGGCTATAATTCGGTTGACCTTACATTCTATTATCGGGTGCACGGTGAGGCTACGTCCAATGGGGTACGCTCCGGCAGTCTTGACGGCGTGGCGGTATTCCAAAAGCGAGTGGTGCTCTACGGCGGCGAGTCCAGCACAAAAATTTATTCCAGTCGGCACACAGGTCTTCCCATGCCCATTGCCCAGCAGCCGCCGGAGGCCATTGTGGAGGTCATCGACCCGATGGTGTTGTCGTCCCGAGTGCTCGAATCCTCTGAGGGCTCTCCCCGGGAGCTGACGGAGATTCCCGAAGAGATTCGGAATATCTTTGGCCGGGAGCTGGTGCTGGATCATGCCGGACGGCGAATGTATCTCACCATCGGTCAGTTTTCCACCATCCGTCTGGAGCGCGATGCCCAGCTCACTATGCCAAGCGGACAGTATTGTGTGCCGCAGAAGACCTGCGCGGTGGATCCGGGCTGCCAGGAGGATCCCTGTGATGTTTTCTCCCGGATCGACTTCCCCTACCAAGCCTTTTTCCCCCAAAAGCCGGATTGTGCACAACCCGCTGAGGGCGGAGCAAAGAGCTAAGAGCCCAAAAAAAGCGCCGGTGCCTCCTGGAGGTTGACCGGCGCTTTTTTAGCGGTTAAGAAGCTTGGCAAGGGGTGGCCTGGCCACCGTCATTGCGCCCTTGGGGCAGAATTCCTGGCAGCAGAAGCAGCGAATGCAAGCGTTTCTATGGATGGAGGGTTTGCCTTTTCGCATTGAGATGGCCTTAGCGGGGCAAATCTCGGCACATTTTTTGCATCCGATGCAGGAGTCCTTTTTCAGCTTGGGACGGGAGGCAAGGTGTCGTCGCAGGAAGGGAGAGACAATTTTTCCCGGTAGGCCGCTAAAATCATCCTGGAATAAAATGTCGTTCTTCGTTTCAATTTTTTTGAAGTCCGGCACATGGAATTCGGATAAATTTCCCCAGATGTCTAAATCTTCTACCGATTTTGGAATCAAGCCCCGCTCCAGGGCGGCATCGAGTGTCGGAACCTCACTGCGGGCGATGCCCAATATGGAAGCGCAGGCCAGATCGACCTTGTGGGGGCTAAAGCCTGCCAGCACCGCACCAATGGGCTTGGGCGTACCGGCAGTGGGGCCATTGCCCTCCATCCCAACCACTGCGTCCACAATGCTAAGCTGCGGTTTCCAGTATTCGGCGAGATCCACAAGCATCCTTGCAAAGTCCCGGGGATCGGGATATTTAAAGTGATATTCCGGCTTAAGCGTACCGGGGATGGTGCCAAAGAGATTTTTTGTGGCTGCGGACATGGCCATCATGCCGTGGGATTTCAGCTTGCAGAAATTGATGATTCCGTCGCACCGATCCAGCCAGGCGGTATACTGGAAGGACTTGGCTGCCATTGCGGCCGGGTATTCCGCGACCTTCTGAGAGAAGTCCTGGTTGAGCTTGGCGCCAAAGGCTTCGACCGCTCGCATCCCGGTTATGTGGTAGACATGGTTTACATAAGCTGAGGCATAGAGACCACCGGGGCTATCGCCGATGACTACGCTGGCTCCTTTTTGAATCAAAAGCTCAGTCAGCGCGCACAGAAGTGTCGGATGGGTTGTGGCGGCGGCATCCGGGCGCATAAAGGAGACAAGGTTTGCCTTGATGGCAATCTTCATGCCGGGTTTTACCCAATCCAATGCACCCAGGGGATCTAAAACAGCAGTAAGCGCCTCCCGGCAGGTATCTATCTCATAGCTCGTGCAGGCGCAGATGGCGACGTCCATAGCTTTACCCCTTTCATCACGGGTTTTATATAGAATAGCACATTCTGCCGCCCTTCGTAAAGAGAAAGGCAGCGATTTCACAAAAAACATTTTTCTTGTTTACACAGCCGGAAAACCGCGATAAAATAAGAAAAACGAGAGGGGGCTTGCGCGTGGAGCACGATGGCTTTGACTATGAGGAATTGCGCCGGAATGTGGACGATCTTCTGGATGAGGAATTCGGTATTCAAGAAGATGTATTTGATGTGCAGTTGGACGACAGTGATTTGCCGGAGATGGATTTCCCCGTCCGCAACGCGGCCAATGGCTATGGAGTGAGGGAGGAGCCGCAGCTTCCCGGCTATGACGAAGAGGCTGCCGCCATGCACTATAACCCCCAGACCAATTCCGGGGCAGTTATCCGTGCCTACAATCCCGACTATGCCACCCGGGCTGCCCAGAAGGCCAACCGGGGAAACCCGAGACCTCCGCAAAGGCCGGAGCGGGGTGAGTTGACCCAAAAACTGCCCCGACAAAGCAGATATTCTCAGCCTGTTTTGCAAAAAACCTATGAGCAAAGCTATGCCGTCCATGAGGAAGCCCCAATGTCTCGCCAGCGTGTAAGGGAGATGCCCCCGGGAAAAAAGAAGCCTAAAAAACATCGATTCCTAAAATTCCTGCTGGTGCTTATATTGCTGTTGGCTCTGTTTGTGGCGGCTGTGTGGATGTTTGCCCGGCAGCCCGGGAAGCGCTTGGGCGCACATCGGGACAGATGTACCGCTATTTTGTTGGCCGGTACCGACGCCGACGGGATGCGTACCGATACCATGATGCTTCTCTATATGGATAAGGCGTCGAGAGAGCTGAACCTTCTTTCGCTGCCCAGGGACACCTATACCAGCATGGACGTTTCTGTGCCCAAGCTCAACGCGGTCTATGGTACGGCCGGCGGCGGGAAAGAGGGTATGGAACGATTGCTGGATTATTCAGAGGAGTGCATCGGCTATCGTCCGGACGGCTATGTGCTTGTGGATCTCGACTGCTTCGAACGCCTGGTAAACCTGATGGGTGGCGTCCGATTCGATGTGCCCTGCGATATGACCTATGATGATCCCAGTCAGGATCTCCATATCAACCTGTGCGCCGGGGAGCAGAGGCTGAACGGCAAGGAGGCCATGTGGGTGGTGCGCTTCCGTTCGGGTTATGCCTTAGCAGATCTGCAACGGGTGCAGGTGCAGCGAGACTTTATCCGTTCTGCGCTTGGCCAGTGGCTGACGATCAAGAATATCTGGAAGGCCCCGGCGGCGGCAACCCTGCTCACAGTCAATACCACGACGAATCTGAGCATTCAGGAGCTTGCCTGGCTTGCCAAGACAGCAAAGGAGATTGGCACCGGAAATATGCAGACCAACACCCTGCCAGGAGAGGCTGCCTATATAGGAGGCGGCTCCTACTATGTGCTCTGGCCGGAGACCACGGCGAAGCTGATAAATGAGCATTATAATCCCTACGAAGAGGAAATTTCTTCGGATGCAATCTATTCTCCTTATTATTGAGGAGCACCTATAGCCTTTTCAATGGATAAAACCCTAGTTGCGCGCGATCCGGCGCCTTGCGAAGGAGGATGAACCGAATGGAGCACAGCAGTGAACGGCTACTTCTGGTGCTGCTTCCCTGTGACGAAGCAATGCGCGAGCAAGTTCTCGCCATCTGCGACGGGAAACTGACACCGATGTTTTTGACGAAAGAGAACCCTGCCGATCCGGAGCTCTTTGGCCATGCGGAAGTCATATTTGGCGAACCCGATCCAAAGGTGCTCTGTAGAGCCGAGGGCCTTCGATGGCTGCAAATTTCCTGGGCGGGGGCGGATCGATTTATCCCGGCGCTTCGCACACGAAACGATGTGACGTTGACCAATGCCTCCGGGGCCTATGGTGTGACCATCAGTGAGCACGCGATTTCCATGCTCCTGGCGCTGGCCCGACGTTTTCCAAGCTACGGTGCGCAGCAGCGGCAGGAGGTTTGGCATGACCTCGGCGCGGAATGGGGCCTTGCAGGCAAAACCGCATTGATCCTTGGCACGGGAGATCTGGGCACAGCTCTTGCCGAACGGCTGCGGGCCTTTCAGATGGCGACGGTCGGCTTTTGCAGGCACGAGCGGCAGAACCCACTCTTTGACAGAATCATCACCCTGCCGGAGTTGGACGCAGAGCTGCCGAAAGCAGACGCAGTGTTTGGCTGCCTGCCGGGCACACCGGAAACGGCTCATCTTTTGACCCAAAGGCGCCTGATGTCTATGAAGGACGATGCCATTTTAATTAATGTGGGTCGGGGCAGTCTGATTTGCACGGAGGATTTGCTCTATGCACTGGGACAAGGCAAATTCTTTGGCGTGGGGCTTGATGTGATGGAGCAGGAGCCGCTGCCACCGGGGCATTCCCTGTGGCATACGGAGCGGGTTCTCCTTACGCCCCATGTGGCGGGTGTTGGTCAGGGACATCTTCCGGCGACAAGGTCGGTGATTTGGGATATTTTCTTGGGCAATCTTCGCCGCTATCTGGCAGGGGAGGCGCTTTGCAACACAGTCAGCCTGTCAGAGGGCTACTGAGAAAGGAGCCATATGGAGCAGGGAAAACCCCAGGTGGGGCGTTTTGCGCCGAGTCCTTCGGGCAGGATGCATCTTGGCAATGTGTTTTCGGCGCTGCTGGCGTGGCTTTCGCTGCGCTCTGTGGGTGGAAGGATGCTTCTACGAATAGAGGATTTAGACCCGGATCGCTCCAAACGGGAATATGCCGACGCAATTCGGGAGGATTTATGCTGGCTGGGCTTGGACTGGGATGAGGAAACGCCTTGCCAGTCCCAGCGCACGGCGCACTATGCGGCGGCTTTTTCGCGCCTTCAGGCGCAAGATCTGGTCTATCCATGCTATTGCACCCGCGCAGAGCTTCATGCAGCTTCGGCGCCTCACGCAAGCGACGGCCAGACGATCTATCCCGGCACTTGCCGGAGCATAACGGAGAACCAGCGCCTCGCCATCGGGAGGTCCCCTGCCTGGCGGCTCAAGACGAGAGATGAGACAATCTCCTTTTGTGACGGTCTGCAAGGGTTCTATCAAGAGAACCTCCTGCATGACTGCGGAGATTTCATTATTCGCAGGTCTGATGGAGTGTACGCCTATCAGCTGGCGGTGGTGGTGGACGATGGGGATATGGGCATGACACAGGTTGTGCGGGGCTGCGATTTGCTCAGCTCCACGCCCCGGCAGCTCTATCTCTATTCGCTTCTGGGCTATGAGGCGCCTCAGTTCTATCATGTGCCGCTCCTAGTGGCTCCGGATGGCCGTCGGCTTTCCAAACGAGACGGCGATTTGGATTTGCAGGCCCTTCGTACCAGGTTCACAGCACAGCAGCTGGTGGGCTGTCTTGCCTACGGGGCGGGACTTCTGCCAAAGCCGGAGAGCTGCACCCCACAGGAGCTGGCAGAGCACTTCTCCTGGGAGGCAGTGACAAAAGAAAAGACAATCTATATACGGGAAAAGCTTTCACACATGGACCGTTCCCGTACTGTATCAATAAAGTAGAAAGAGATGTGCCTATGTACAAAATCGTTCATAAGCAGGAGCTCAATGAAGCGGTGACGCGGATGGAGATCGAGGCTCCTTATGTGGCAAGAAAGGCCCAGGCGGGCCAGTTCATCATTTTCCGCGTCGATGACAGGGGAGAGCGAGTGCCTCTGACCATCGCAGGCTATGACCGGGAAAAGGGCACGGTCACCATCATTTTCCAGAAGGTTGGCCTATCTACCAGGCTTTTGGGCGCGATGGAAGAGGGCGACGTATTGGCAGATTTTGTTGGCCCCTTGGGAAAGCCCACCCATACAGAGGGTGTGCGCCGGGTATGCGTGATCGGCGGCGGTGTTGGCTGCGCCATTGCCTATCCCTCTGCTGTGGCCTTTCGGGAAGCAGGTGCGGAGGTAGATGTCATTGTGGGCTTCCGCAGCAAGGATATTGTCATTTTAGAGGAGGAATTCCGCGTTGCCTCCGACCACCTCTATGTAATGACCGATGATGGCTCCTATGGCGAGCAGGGCTTTGTAACGGCTAAGCTCCAGGCCCTTTTAGAGGCAGGGCGGCAGTATGACGAGGTGCTGGCCATTGGCCCGATCCCCATGATGAAATTTGTTGCCAAAACCACGAAGCCCTTTGGGGTAAAGACCGTTGTGTCCCTGAATCCCATCATGGTAGATGGTACGGGCATGTGTGGCGGCTGCCGGGTTACGGTGGACGGCGAGGTAAAATTTGCCTGCGTCGATGGGCCGGATTTTGACGGCCATCTGGTGGATTTTGACGAGCTGATGAATCGCAACAGCGTCTACCGAGAACGGGAGCAGGAGACTGCAAGAACCCACCTCTGCCGTCTGAACACGCTGGGGAGGGACTGCCATGCGTAATCTGTCCGCAACCAAGACCCCGATGCCCGAGCAGGTACCGGAGGTTAGAAGCCATAATTTTCTTGAAGTTGCTCTGGGCTATACCCCGGAGCAGGCAATAGAGGAGGCAAATCGCTGCCTGAATTGTCAAAACCCTGGTTGCATTCTGGGCTGCCCGGTCAATATTCGCATTCCGGAATTCATCCGTGCAGTGGCGGTGGGGGATTTTGCCCTTGCCTATGCCATCATTTCCGACACCAATACGCTTCCGGCGCTTTCCGGTCGGGTCTGCCCCCAGGAGAGCCAGTGCGAAAGCCGGTGCGTTCGTGGCGCAAAGGGAGAACCCGTAGCCATCGGACGGCTGGAGCGGTTTGTGGCCGACTGGTACCGGGAAAACGAAAACAAAATGCCGGAAAAGCCAAAGCCCAATGGGAGCAAGATTGCGGTGGTCGGTTCCGGCCCTGCTGGCCTGAGTTGCGCGGGCGATCTGGCTAAGCTGGGCTACGAGGTGTGGGTCTTTGAAGCGCTCCACACGCCTGGCGGCGTATTGGTCTACGGCATCCCGGAATTCCGTTTGCCCAAGGCGATTGTAGCCAATGAGGTAGAGAAGCTAAAGGCTATGGGCGTAAAATTTATGACCGATATGGTGATTGGCCGGGTGCTTTCCATAGACGAGCTGTTTGACATGGGCTTCCGGGCGGTATTCATTGGCTCCGGCGCGGGGCTTCCCATGTTTATGCACATTGAGGGCGAGGCGCTCCAGGGCGTCTACTCTGCCAACGAGTACCTGACAAGGATCAACCTTATGCGTGCTTTCGAGGAAGAGAGCGACACGCCCATCATAAAGTCTAAAAATGTAGCGGTGGTCGGTGGCGGCAATGTGGCCATGGATGCGGCCCGGTGCGCCAAGCGGCTTGGCGCAGAGCACGTTTACATTGTTTATCGCCGCAGCGAGGCAGAGCTTCCTGCCCGGGCCGAGGAGGTGCACCACGCGAAGGAAGAGGGAATTGAATTCCGTCTGCTTCACAATCCGGTGCGCATCCTTGGCGACAGTGATGGCAGAGCTGCAAGGATGGAATGCGTGCGCATGGAGCTGGGGCAGCCGGATGAGAGCGGCCGCCGCCGCCCCATTGCTCTGCCGGGCAGTGAATTCATGTTGGAGGTAGACACGGTCATCATGGCTCTGGGCACCAGCCCGAACCCGCTGCTGCGCACCACAACACCAGGGTTGGAGGTAAACCGCAAGGGTTGCCTGATTGTGGACGAAAACTCCATGACCACAAGGGAAGGCGTCTTCGCCGGCGGAGATGCCGTCACCGGCGCGGCTACGGTCATTCTGGCCATGGGCGCAGGAAAAAAAGCCGCGCAAGCGATCCACGAAAGAATCAGCCACGATGTTTAATTTGACAACGACTTTGGCATACTTTTCATAGACAGTCCCCCGTCGGCTCTTGTCGGCGGGGGCTTTTTAAGGAGGAACGTATGCAGGGCAAGGATGTAATGACAAAGGATGTGGTGTCCGTCCTGCCGGAGGAGACGGTGGCAATGGCAGGCAGACTGATGGCGCGGCACAATGTGGGCGCCCTGGCCGTCTGCTCCCGAGATGGGAAGCTTCGGGGGATGCTGACCGACCGGGATATTGTGCTTCGGTGCGTGGCGGCGGATGAGGATCCGGCAGAGCTGACGGTACGGCAGGTAATGACCCGACGGGTGGTTTCTGTGGGGCCGGGGGATCCGGCAGCGGTGGCCTCCAACCGCATGGCAGCCGAGCAGGTACGGCGGCTGCCGGTGGAGCACGATGGAAAGCTTGTAGGCATGGTCTCCCTGGCGGATCTGACCCAGCAGCGCCAGTTTCATATGGAGGTTGCAGACACACTCTGCGATATCTGTAATCCGGTGCGGCGTACGGATGGCAATAATTAAATAGCATATGAAGCTCTGCTTCGGAATAATCTCTATGGGGATATTCCGAGGCAGAGCTTTTATTGAAAAAAGACGAAAAAATAGGGTTGCTTTTTTTTAGGCAAAGGGGTATACTAAAAGAGCAAAGTGGAGCGAAGTGGATGAAAAAAGAGTAAAAAGGAAAGAGGTGCGCAGCATGTACGGAAAATTCCGACATTCGGTCGATCCCAAGGGCCGACTTTTCGTTCCGGCCAAGCTGCGCGATGAGCTTGGCGAGGCCTTCTATGTGACCCTGGGTCTGGACAAATGCCTGACGGTTTATACCCAGGATAGCTGGGACAGCTTCGTGGAAAAGTACAATTCCGTTCCCTTTTACCAGCTTGGCACCCTTCGCTTTTTGCTTGCCAATGTGGTAAAGTGCGAGCCGGACAAGCAGGGACGTTTCCTGCTGCCGCCGGATCTGCGCGGTTATGCCAGCATTACGCAGAATGTGGTATTCATAGGCCAGGGCACCCACGCGGAGATTTGGGATGCGGAAGCCTACGACCAGCTGGAGCGTGAGCAGCTGAAGCCGGAGAATTTGCTGGCGGCCATGAAGGAGTTGGGCTTCTGATGGAATTTCACCATGTGCCGGTATTGCTGGATGAGACCATTGAGGCGCTCAACATCCGGCCGGACGGTATCTATCTTGATGGCACTCTGGGCGGCGCAGGCCATTCAAGCGAGCTAGTCAAGCACCTGACCACCGGCCGCCTGATTGGCGTGGATCGGGATCCGGTGGCGCTGGCGGCAGCCAAGGAACGGCTGGGCCCCTATATGGATCGGGTGACCCTGGTGCATTCGAATTTTCGGGAAATTGATGCCATTTTAGATTATTTGCACATTGAAAAGGCGGATGGGATGCTCTTCGATCTCGGCGTATCCTCTCCACAGCTCGATGACGGAAGCCGGGGCTTTTCCTATATGACGGATGCGCCTCTGGATATGCGGATGAACGCCGAGGATACCCTCTGCGCCTACGATATTGTCAATGGCTGGCCCCGGGAGGAGCTTCGCCGCATTTTATTTGAATTTGGAGAGGAGCGCTATGCGCCGCTGATTGCTGCAGCCATCGAGCGCAGACGTACGCAGAAACCCATTGCATCCACCTTTGAGCTGGTGGAGGTAATCCGCAGCGCGATGCCGCCCCAGGCCCTTCGGGAGAAGCAGCATCCGGCCAAGCGGAGCTTCCAGGCCATCCGCATTGCGGTCAACGACGAGCTTGCCAGCGTCAGCGATATGCTCCATGCCGCCATCCCCAGGCTAAATGCCGGAGGTCGTCTGGCGGTGATCACCTTTCATTCGTTGGAGGATCGTCTGGTAAAAAACGCCATGCAGGACGCAGCCAGGGGCTGCACCTGTCCGCCGGAATTTCCGGTATGTGTCTGTGGAAAAAAACCGCAGGTAAAGCTCGTGACGAAGAAACCCATTGTCTCAGGCGAGGAAGAATTAGCGCGAAATCCCCGCGCCAGGAGCGCGAAGCTTCGGGTGGCGGAGAAGCTATAGATTATTGCAAAGGAGGGCTGTAGGTCATGGCTCAGCATACATACGATCCGACGCGCCGTACCGGCAGCCCGCTCTACAGAACCAACGGCGCTGCCGCCTATGATATTTATCGGCAATCCAATGAAGATGGGAATGCCGCCCGACAGCTTCCAAAGCCTCGGCGCCATGTCCGCCCCAGACCTCGCCCCAAGGCTAAGCTGGCTGTAGCTCCGCTGGGTATGGTGGGTTTTTTGGCGGCGGCCATGATGCTGGTGTTTGTCATCTGTGGCTACGTGCAGCTATTTGAGGAAACGACTGCGGTCAATCAGCTCCAGAACAAGATCAGCGACGCTCAAAACTATCAGGCGCATCTTCAGGCAATCTATGACAGTAAAATTGATCTGGATGTTATTCAGGCGCAGGCGGCACAGCTTGGTATGACAATGCCTACCAGCGCGCAAACGGTCTACTTGAATCTGCAGGGTACGGACAGAGCGGTAATTACGGATCGTCACGAGGAGAATGTCGCCCAGACGGCCTGGACAGCCATTGTGCGTAGTATCCATACCTTGATGGAATACTTCGCCAGGCAATGAATATAGATACTATCGAACGCGGAGGGCCTGTACCGTATGGCCTGTGTTTTGGTGGATGACGGCAATTCATGGGCGGTGAAACCTTCTCCGCCCATGTTTGTGATTTAGGTGATGGAATGAAGCAGCGAAAAAATAATGTGATTCCCATTCAGCCGCGAAAAATGAGGCGGCAGAACAAGAAGGAAACCTCCAATCGACCCTATCTGCGCCGCACCCTGCTTTTGAGCGTGATCTTTTGTCTGCTGTTTGTGCTGCTTGCAGGCCGACTTTTCTTCCTGATGATCCTGCGGCACGATTATTACGAGAGCAGGGCAATCAATAATCAAACGCGTAGCATTTCTGTCAGCGCAGATCGGGGTACAATCTACGACTGCAATATGAACGTGCTGGCCAATTCGGTCACAGTGGAAAAT
This sequence comes from Faecousia sp., assembly GCA_045615685.1. GTDB lineage: Bacteria > Bacillota > Clostridia > Oscillospirales > Oscillospiraceae > SVMC01. The sequence continues at coordinate 52,675 of JAZLFG010000023.1, read as the reverse complement.
GTCTTTCTCGATCCGGAGGCAATTGCAGAGGGGAAAGAGGATTTGAATCTAATCGCGGCAGGCCTTTCTGCGCTTCTGGATGTGGACGAGGATTTTATCCGGGAGCAGGCGGCAGACACCACAAAGCTCTATAAGGTCATCAAGCGAAGGATTTCAGAGGAACTTGCCGACAAGGTGCGGGCATTTATCAGCGAGAATAAGCTCAGTGGCGTCCATCTGGAGGCAGACAGTCAGCGTGTCTATCCCTACAGCAGCCTGGCGGCCCAGGTCATCGGTTTTACGAATGGAGAAAACAAGGGCGCAGAGGGGCTGGAGGCCGGCTATGACGGCAAGCTCCAGGGTACGGCGGGCGCAGTGGTGACGACCAGAGGCAACGCCGGAGCGGAGATGCTCTACTCGTTTGAGAAATGCTACGAAGCTACCGACGGCAGCGATCTGGTGCTGACCGTTGATAATTCTGTGCAAATGTTTCTGGAAAAGAACATGCAGGCGGCAATTGAAAAGTACGATGTACAGAACGGCGCCTTCGGCATTGTCATGGATGTGAACACCGGGGAGATCAAGGCCATGGCCACCTTGGGAAGCTATGACCCCAACCAATATCTGGATATTTTTGACGCCAAGGTATTTGAGGAGCTGGAGGCACTGTACAACGATGCAATGGACGCAAAGGCAAAATCTGAGCGGCCAACCATTGCACAGCAGACAGCAAAGGTACCGGACGAGGAAGAAAAAGAGGGCGAGGAAGAAGATGAGAAGATGCCCACTACCCCCCAGGGCTATGCAGCGCTCTATGAGAAGCTGCTGGGGGAATATAACCAAGCTGTGATGGAGGCGCGACTGAAGCAGTGGCGCAACCGGGTGGTCTCCGACGGCTATGAGCCGGGCTCCACCTTCAAGACCATCACCCTGGCTTCTGCTTTGGAGGAGGGGGCAGTAAGCCTTTCGGATACCTGGTACTGCGGTGGCTCCGCGAAGATTGAAAAGCGTGACGATGTGCTCCACTGCTGGAAAAGTGCCGGCCATGGCAGTCAGACTACGGCGCAGGCCCTGCAAAATTCCTGTAACCTGGCCTTTGCCAACATTGGCATTGCCCTGGGAGGCGAAAAGCTCTATGAATATGTGAAAGCCTTCGGGCTTTTAGAGCAGACCGGCATTGATCTGCCGGGCGAGGCCAATGGTTTTTTCTTCTCCCGTGATGCGCTGGCAAATCCGGAGACCTATGCCTCTCTGACCTCGGCTGCCTTCGGTCAGACCTTTAAGGTCACGCCCATTCAGTTGGTGCGGGCGGTTTCTGCTGTTGTGAACGGCGGCTATGTGCTGGAGCCCTATGTGGTCAGCGAGGTACTCGACGGCGACGGCAATGTGATTGAGAAGCGCGAGCGTCATGTTCTGCGGCAGGTGATTAGCGAAGGAACCTCCCACACCATGTGTGAGCTGATGGAGAGCGTTGTAACCGATGGCACCGCCAGCAACGCCCAGGTGGTGGGCTATGCCATCGGCGGAAAGACCGGCACGTCGGAAAAAATTGACGTACTGGATGAAAACGGCAATCGGGTGGACGATAAAATTGTCTCCTTTGTAGGTGTCGCGCCCATTGACGATCCGCAGTACATTGTCCTGGTGGCGCTGGACACGCCTTCCAAGGCAACGGGTTACTATATCTCCGGCGGCGTCATGGCAGCCCCAGTGGTGCGGGATGTGTTTACGGACATTCTTCCATACCTTGGCGTTACGCCGCACTATGACGAGGAGGAGCTGCACCTGGTCAATATGACCATGCCCAATGTGATGGCACTGAGCCGCGAGGAGGCAGAAAAGTCTCTGACGGAGAACCATTTGGAGGTGCGCTTTGTGGGCGAAGGGGAGACGGTGACCGATCAAATTCCATCGTCCGGCGCTGCGGTACCGGGAAATTCCACGGTGCTGGTATATCTTGGCGAGGAAAAACCCACAGATCTGGTCACAGTTCCCGACCTAATTGGCTTGACACAGTACGAAGCAAATATTACAATTAGTAACATTGGCGGGCTGTATCTGCAGACCCGCGGTACCACAAACCAGTCGGGCACCGTTTCAGTCAGTGCCCAAAGCATTCCGGCGGGCACTGAGGTTGAGCGGGGCACCACCATCACGGTGGAGCTGACCGATTCCTCCGCCAGAGATTAAGATTTTTTGTTAGGAGGCCTTCTCCATGAAGCTGAAGGAATTATTGCGGGATATTTGCATCCGCGAGCTGGCTGCAGATTTGGATACAGAGCTTACCGGGGTGTGCTATGACTCCCGACAGTGTGAAGCTGGCCAGATGTTTGTGGCAATTTCCGGCTTTGCATCGGACGGACACAGGTTTATTCCAGCAGCTTTGGAGAAGGGCGCGGCGGTCGTGCTCTGTGAGCGAAAGCCGGAGGTGCCTTGCTCCTATGTGCAGGTGCCGTCTGCCCGGCTGGCGCTGGCGCAGCTTGGAGCCAACTGGTTCGGACACCCGGCGGACGAAATGAAGATCATTGGTGTGACCGGCACTAACGGTAAGACGACCTCCACCTACCTCCTAAAAAGTGTATTGGAAAAGACGATCGGCGCCAAGGTGGGGCTCATCGGCACCATACAGAATATGATTGGTGATCAGGTGCTCCACACCGAGCGCACCACGCCGGAGAGCTTTGAGGTGCATCGGCTTTTTGCTCAGATGCGGGACGCAGGCTGTACCTACGTCATTATGGAGGTATCCTCCCACGCATTGGTGCTTGAGCGGGTTGGCGCGGTGCGATTCTATGTGGGGGCATTTACAAACCTCACGGAGGATCATCTGGATTTCCACCATACGATGGAGGAATATGCTGCCGCGAAGGCGATTTTGTTCCGGCGCTGCGACTATGGCGTGGTCAATACCGACGATTGCTGGGCGCAAATGATGCTGGACGGCGCCCTTTGCCCTGTGCTGACTTATGGCATTTCTAAAGATGCGATGTTGCGCGCAAAAAATATACAGCAGTTTTCTGATCATATTGAAATGGATGTTTGCTATCAGGGAGGCGTCAGTCCGGTCTGTCTTGGCATTCCCGGCGGCTTCACAGCTTATAATTGCTTGACGGTGATCGGCTGTGCTCTGCAGCTGGGGCTTTCTCTCCCGGCCATCACAGAGGCACTCCGGACAGCCCAGGGGGTCAAGGGCCGCGTGGAGGTGATCCCGACACCGGGTACCGACTATACGGTTCTCGCGGACTATGCCCATACCCCGGATGCCCTGGAAAATGTGCTCCGTACCGTGCGGGGCTTTTGCAAGGGCCGGGTCATTGCCCTGTTTGGTTGCGGCGGCGACCGGGATCCCATCAAGCGACCCATCATGGGAAAAATCGCCGTGGAAAACGCGGATTTTGCCATTATTACCTCGGATAATCCCCGTACGGAGGATCCAAATGCCATCATTGCAGATATTTTGAAAGGGGTCGAGGGTACCAAAACCCCCTATATTACGATTGAGAACCGCAGGGAAGCGATTGCCTGGGCCATGGCACACGCGGAAAAGGACGATGTCATTGTCCTGGCAGGGAAGGGACATGAGGACTACCAGGAGATCCACCATGTGAAATACCATCTCGACGAGCGCGAGATTGTTGCCGAATGTCTGGCAAAGCTTGCGGAGGAGGAATAATATGCTGACATTGAAGCAGGTCGCGCAGTGGTGCGACGGTGCGGTGGCGCCGGAATTTGCCAACCTGGAGATTGCGGGCGTTAGCACCGATACCCGGCACATTCGGCCGGGAGAGCTTTTCATTGCCCTCCAGGGTGATAATTTTGACGGACATATTTTCGTTCGGCAGGCGCTGGAGAAGGGCGCGGGTGCCGTGATGACCCACAAGCAGATGGGCCCCGGTGTTCCTGCGGTCTTCGTGGACGACACCCTGCAAGCCCTGGGTGCACTGGCCAGGGGCTACCGGATGTTCCATCCCGTCCAGGTTGTCGGCGTCACCGGCAGCGTCGGCAAAACCACCACGAAGGAAATGATTGCCGACGTGCTGGCCACCACCTACAAAACCTGTCGCTCCGAGGGGAACCACAATAATAATGTTGGTCTGCCCCTGAGCGTTTTGGGCATTGCCTCGGATTGTGAATTTGCCGTATTGGAGATGGGAATGAACCACTTCCGGGAGATGTCCTATCTGACCTCCATTGCCCGGCCTAATGTGGCGCTGATCAACAACATTGGCACCATGCACATTGAGCATCTGGGCTCTCGGGAGGGCATTCTCAGAGCAAAGCTGGAGATTTTGGAGGGCCTGACGCCAGACGGAAAGGTTGTCTTCAACGGCGACGAGCCTCTTCTTTGGAATCAAAGGGAAAAGATTTCGAAAACACCGATTTTCTTCGGCCTTGATCATCCGGATTGCGACCTGTGTGGCAGCAATATTGTGCAGGCGGACGGCGGCATGTACTTCCGTGTCAAGGGACTTGGACAGGAATTTGATGTCTTTGTTCCGGCGGAGGGCATCCACATTGTCTATGACGCCCTGGCGGCCATTACCGTGGGCTTGCTCCAGCAGGTGAAGCCGGAGCGGATTCAGTCGGCACTTGCGCAGTTCCAGAACACGGGAAGCCGACAGAGCATCTACGAAAAGAACGGCTTTACCATCATTGAGGACTGCTACAACGCAGGCCCCGAGTCTATGCAGGCAGCTCTTGGCGTGCTGGCGGAGCACAGAACTACTGGCCGCCGGATTGCCGTGCTGGGCGATATGCTGGAGCTTGGCACCTGCTCGGTGGCTGAGCACTACCGGCTTGGCCGCCTGGCAGCAGAAAAGGCGGATATGGTCTTTGCCTACGGCACCCACAGCGACCGCGTGATCATTGGTGCAGTCACCGGCGGCATCAGCAACAAGGCCACTGGTCGCTTCAACACCCACGAGGAGCTTGCGGCCATGCTGCGCCGTGTGGCAAAGCCCGGCGACACCCTTCTTTTTAAGGGTAGCCGTGGAATGAAAATGGAACGGGCGCTGGAGCTGTTTCTCCAGGAAAAATAAGAGGAGAATAACCCGGAGGATGTGTCATGTGGAACACTTCGATTCTATATATTATATTAGCGGCGGCCTGTGCATTTTTAATTTCCTTGTTGGCCGGAAAGCTTTTCATTCCAGTGCTTCGCGCACTTAAAGCGGGGCAGTCCATCCGTGAGATCGGCCCGAGCTGGCACAGCTCCAAATCCGGTACGCCCACCATGGGCGGCATCATCTTCGTGGCAGGGTTGCTACTGAGCATTCCTTTCGGTTGGAAGGGCATGATGGAAGGGGAATGGACCCATCTTCTGGTGCTGGTTTTCTCGCTGGCATTTGGGGCCATTGGCTTTCTGGACGATTTTTTCAAGGTAAAATACAAACGTAATCTCGGTCTGACCGCGCTGCAAAAGCTCCTTTTGCAGCTTGCGGCGGCGGCGCTATATCTCTATATTCTTTATCGCTTGGGCGATCTGACCTGTGCGCTGTATGTGCCGTTCTTCGCCGTATCCTGGCAGATTTCACCGCCTGTCTACATTGCGTTTGCCATATTTGTTATTGTTGGCTGCGTCAACGCAGTCAACCTGACCGATGGGATTGATGGCCTTGCCACCGGCGTCACCATGCCAGTGATGACTTTCTTCGCAGTGACGGCTGTTGCGGCGGGAAAGCTGACGCTATCGCTGTTCCCGGCCTGCCTTTTGGGTGCGCTGGGTGGATTTCTGTGCTATAATTTCCACCCGGCAAAGGTCTTCATGGGCGACACTGGCTCGCTTTTTTTGGGCGCTGCGGTGTGCGGTATGGCCTTTGCCCTGGATCTTCCTCTGGTGCTGATCCTGGTGGGACTGATCTACATCTTGGAGACGGTCTCTGTTATGATGCAGGTCTGCTATTTCAAGCTGACACACGGCAAGCGTATTTTCCGCATGACCCCCATTCACCATCATTTTGAGCTGGGTGGCTGGAGTGAAGTAAAGATTTTCGCGGTATTCACTGCGATTACCTGCGTGATGTGTATTCTGGCCTGGTATGGCGTAGCGGCTCGCTATTAAGACGCGCCGCAGAAGGGAGAGGTCTATGGCAGAACGGAAATTGAACCCGGAAGCCCAGGCGCCGGATGAACGTGGCCTGCTGGATCTCCCGTTTTTGATCCTGACGGTGATGCTGGTGATCATCGGCGTCATTATGCTCTTTTCCGCGAGCTATGTCAGCGCATATTATCGGGAGGGCGGAAGACCTGCCTACTATTTCGTGCGACAGGGAGGCTTTGCGGTTGCGGGTCTGCTGGTTATGTGGTTTATCAGCCGCCTAAACTATCAGCTCTGGCGGGCATTGGGCTTTCCGATTCTACTTATTTCCATTGTTTTTTTGATGCTTGTACCGCTGATCGGCACCTCTAGTGGCGGCGCTCGGCGCTGGATCGGTCTGGGCTTTGTCAGCTTCCAGCCATCGGAGATTGCCAAGGTGGGTGTGGTGCTGTCCTTTGCGTCGATGATGACCCGATGGCGGGATCGAATGTACGATTTCCGCTACGGTGTGGCGCCGTATCTGGTGATCATGGGCGTGATTGCGTTCCTTTTATACCTGGAGCCCCACTTATCCGCAACCCTGATTATCATTATGACCGGTGCGGTGATGATGTTTCTTGGGGGCACCGATAAAAAGTGGCTCGTTGGCCTGGCTCTGGCAGGCGCGGCGCTGGTTGCGGTCTATCTGCTTACCAAGGGCTATTCCGGCAATCGGATTCGGGCGTGGATGCACCCGGAAGATCTTCCAAGGGATGACGGCTATCAGATCATACAGTCGCGTTATGCCATTGGCTCTGGCGGGCTGACCGGCCTGGGGTTTGGCAAGAGTCGGCAGAAGTATCTGTATCTGCCGGAGGAGCACAACGACTATATTTTTGCCGTTGTGTGCGAGGAGCTGGGCTTTATCGGTGCTATGGTAATTGTGGTGCTGTTTTTGCTTTTAATCCTGCGGGGCTACTGGATCTCTATGCACGCAAGAGATCGCTTTGGGGCGCTACTTGTGGCTGGAATGGTCACATTACTTGGCCTTCAAGTGTTTTTGAACATCGGCGTGGTGTCGAATCTTTTGCCATCCACCGGTATATCGCTGCCGTTTTTCTCCTATGGTGGCACAGCGCTGCTGGTCAACCTGGCCCAGATGGGCATGATTCTGAGCGTTTCCAGGCAAAGCACGAATCAGCTAGTTACAAAGCGGAAAATCAAACATTCCAAATTGGCAGGAGGCCAGAGGGTATGAGGGCAGTGTTTACCTGCGGTGGAACCGGCGGCCATATCAACCCGGCGCTGGCAATAGCAAAGATGCTCCGGGAACGGCAGCCGGACAGCGAGATTCTCTTCATTGGTGCAGAAGATGGTATGGAAAAAACCTTAGTGCCCAGGGAAGGCTTTCAATTGGAAACAATTAAAATTTCCAACTTTCAGCGAAGCCTTAGCCCGAAAAGCATTGCCCATAATGTGAAGACTGCGGCAGACATTTCCGGAGCCTTGCGAAAGGTAAATGGAGTTTTAAAAGCGTTTCGGCCGGACGTTATTCTCGGAACCGGGGGCTATGCCAGCTTTCCGGCCCTCCGGCAGGGGGCGCGGCTGGGCATCCCCACGGCGGTGCATGAGTCCAATGCGGTGCCGGGCCTTGCAACCCGGATGGTTATGCGCCGGGTGAACCGGATTTTGGTCTGCTATGATGAGTGCCGCGAGAGGTACCCAAGGCCCGACAAGGTCACAGCCGTGGGGATGCCGGTTAGTGAGGCATTCATCTACACAAAGCGTGCAGATGCCCGGCGTATCCTCGGGTTGAAGGAGGACGAAAAGCTGATCATCTCCTGCTGGGGCAGCCTTGGCGCCCGGGAGATGAACAAAAAAATTGCCCGCTTTATTCAGCTGGAGGCTCAAACAGATGCCTATCACCACATCCACGCAACCGGTTCCTACGGCTGGCGCTGGATGCCGGATCTAATAGAGAAGCTGGATGTAGACCTCTCTGAGCATTCAAACATTGAGCTGCGGGAATATATCTACGATATGCCAACACTCATGGCTGCTGCGGACTTGATGATCTGCCGGGCGGGAGCCTCCACACTCAATGAGGTGGCGGCCAGTGCAGTACCGGCCATCATTGTGCCGTCGCCCAATGTCACAGACAATCATCAGGAGAAGAATGCCCGGCTTTTAGAGCGGCGCGGCGCGGCCCTGGTGATCCGGGAGGCGGAGTGTGATGGGGATTCCTTGTACGAACGTGTTGGAGCACTTCTAAATGATCCGGAACGCCTGAAAGCCATGCGCAGCGCCCTGCGGGGTATGGCGGTACTGGATTCTACCGAGCGGATTTATCATATTCTTCAGGAATTGGCCTCACATTAGCGCGGCCTGTCGCATAGGATGGGGAAACCTTTGATACCCCGGACGATGCGGAGGGATGTATGGTGGGGATTCTGACGATCCATGGAGGCAGGCGGCTCTACGGCAGCGTGCCAATCAGCGGTGCAAAGAATGCAGTGCTGCCGCTGCTGGCTGCGACGGTGGTCCAAAGCGGCAGCTTTTGCCTGGAGCACTGTCCAAATCTGACGGATGTGGACGCAACGGTGGACATATTGCACCATCTTGGCTGCCGGGTACACAGGGATGGCGACACCATTGCGGTGGACAGCCGAGCGATTGATTGCGTTCAAATTCCCCGGATGCTGATGCTTCGGCTGCGCTCATCGGTCATTTTTCTTGGCGCGTTGCTGGCAAGGTGCCGTCAGGCGCGCCTGTGGCTCCCCGGTGGCTGCTGCATCGGTGCAAGGCCTATTGATCTGCATCTGAATGCCCTGCGGGAGCTGGGCGTCCAGGTGGAGGAGCAGGGAGAGGAGATTTGCTGCAAGGCGGCCCGGCTCTATGGCGGCACAGTGGTGCTGCCCTTTCCCAGTGTGGGCGCGACGGAAAATATTTTGCTTGTAGGCATGGGTGCAGAGGATCCTGTCACCATTGTGAATGCGGCACGGGAGCCGGAGGTTGCAGCGCTGGCGCAGTTTTTAAGAACGATGGGCGCAGAGGTAACAGGGGAGGGCAGTGCCACAATCTGCCTGGTACCACCCAAAGCCCGGCGTGATTGCACCTTCCGGGTGCTGCCGGATCGCATTGAGGCGGCTACGTACTTATGCGCCCTTGCGGCTTGCGGCGGAGAAATTTCTCTCGTGGGAGTCGAATCCAGCCACATTTTGCCAATATTGGAAGCCTTGCAGGAGGCAGGGGTTCAGCTTCAAGTAATGCCTGACAGGATTGTTGCGCAATGTGGCGGACTTCACGCCATAAAGCCGGTGCGCACCGGCCCCTATCCGGCCTTTCCCACCGATGCCCAAGCGCCACTGATGGCGGCTCTTTTGTGCGCGAAGGGAACCACCTACGTGGAAGAGACCATATTCGAGCACCGCTTCCGCCATGTGGCAGCCCTGCGAGCGATGGGCGCGGACATTGAGATCACAGGAACGATGGCCCGCATTCGTGGCGTGACTTCGCTCCACGGTGCAGATGTGGCATCAACGGATCTTCGCGGCGGAGCGGCCATGGTGATTGCGGCGCTTGGCGCCGAGGGCGTGAGCCATATTTCAGAAACAAAGCACATTTTCAGAGGCTATGACAGCCTCTGTGAAAAACTCTCTGTCCTGGGTGCAAGCATTTTCCTGGACGAAGAGCCCATGGAGGATACAACATGAGCAGCAAAGTTACAAACAGGCCCTCACCTCGACAAAAGGAGGACACAGCGCGGCATCGCCCTGCCCCGGCCGAGCGCAGGCGGCGAAAACGAAGACATCTGGCGCATCAAGGCGAGCATTCTCCCGGCACGCGGCAAACCACCGGCGCCTTTCGTCACACGCAAAGGCGGAGGAAATCCAAAGCCCGCAGCCGATTTGCCTTTGGCAAGGTGTTCGGTCGCACTTTTGCCCGGCGGCTAGCGGCCAGCGTGGCTGCGGCACTGGTGGTCATTGTAGCGCTGTTTGCGCTTTTACGGGTTCGCAATGTGTCAGTTGTGGGAAATTCCATGTACAACGTGGATGAGATTGTGGAATGTGCCGGACTTTCCCAGGGAAATGCCCTACTTCTGGTCAACAAAACTGCGGTGGCAAGCCGAATTCGGGCGCAGCTTCCCTATATCGACGAGGTAAGGGTGGGCGTTGCCCTTCCGAGCACGGTGAAAATTGAGGTGGTGGAGCTTGAGACTGCCTTTGCGGTAGCAGCGGAGGACGGAAGCTACTGGCTCATCAATTCCGACGGAAGGCTGGTCGAGCAAATCACAGCAAAGGCTGCCTCGGATTACCTGAAGATTGAGGGCGTACGTATCTACGGAGCCGTGTCTGGTGAGAATGCTCAGGTACTGGAGGAACCGGCAGAGACTTCCCAAGCGGAGGATGACGAATCGCAAATGGACATGCCGGTAGAGGCCTCCGCCGGAAAGCGAATGGATACAGCTTTACAGATTGTCCGGCAGCTAGAGCAGGAGCAGGCGATTCGTTCAATTACTTCGGTAGACGTCAGCTCGATCTACAACCTGGAGATTTGGTATGGAACGAGGTTCCAGATCAAACTGGGTGACAGCTCCGAGCTTTCCTATAAGCTCCAGTATATGCTCGCTGCGATTTCTCAGCTCGATAGCTATCAAAGCGGTGTGCTGGATTTAACCTTCCAGGAGGCAAAAAAAGCGACCTTCATCCCTTGGTCAAGCTAAAAAAGTATAAAATCTTTCTTAATTGGAAGAATTTCTATTGACCAAATTCGTTTTTCAAGTTAGAATAAAAGAGTATAAATTTGCGTATCATATCCCCAGGTAAAATCAGGGCGATTTAGAATATAATAGAATCAGACGGTTATACATAGGAGGAGATCATATGTCCGAGATTTTTGCAGATAAAGTTGTTAATATCAAGGTAATCGGTGTTGGTGGCGCCGGTAATAACGTAGTCAATCGAATGATCGACAGTGGTATTGACGGCGTGGAGTTCATTGCTGTCAATACAGATAAGCAGGATCTCAACAAATCCAGATGCCCCAATAAGCTGCAGATTGGCGAAAAGCTGACCGGTGGCATGGGCGCGGGCTCCAAGCCAGATACCGGCAAGAAGTCCGCTGAGGAGTCGAGAGCTGCCATTGCCAAAGCCTTGGAGGGTGCCGATATGGTCTTTATCACCGCAGGCATGGGTGGCGGCACCGGCACGGGCGCTGCACCCATCATTGCAGATCTTGCCCATGAGGCGGGAATTCTGACGGTCGGCGTGGTGACAAAGCCCTTCCGCTTCGAGGGTGCAAACCGGATGCGCCAGGCTGAGTCTGGCATTACTGCGCTGTCGGATAAGGTGGACTCCCTGATCATCATCCCCAATGACCGTTTGAAGTATGTGACCGATCAGAAAATTACCTTTGCAAATGCCTTCGGCATTGCAGATGATGTGCTCAAGCAGGCAGTTTCTTCGATTTCCCAATTGGTAAGCTACTCGGAGAAGGTCATTATCAATTTGGATTTTGCCGATGTTTCCTCCGTAATGAAGGACGCGGGCCGGGCTCATATGGGCGTGGGCATTGCCTCCGGCCGGGACAAGGCAGAGATGGCTGCCCAGATGGCAGTTGCCTCCCCGCTGTTGGAGACTTCTATCAACGGCGCAACCGGCGTCCTCATCAATGTGACCGGCGCGATCGACCTGGGTCTGGACGATGTGGAGACCGCCGCCAACATTGTCATGGAGGCCGCCAATCCCGAAGCCAACATCATTTTCGGCGCAGCCTTCGACGAGACCTACGAGGACGAGATGCGCGTGACTGTCATTGCCACCGGCTTTGGCGAGAAGCAGGAGTCTCCCGCTGCCAAGACGGGCGCCTTTACCGCTGCGTCAGAACGGGTGAAAAGTGCGCCTGTGTCCATGCCAGAAGAGGATGTGGACGATATCGATGCGATCTTCTCCATTTTCAACCGCTAATTCTGCCTTTCATTGCCGGCGATCCAGTGCCATCCGGGTCGCCGGTTTTTTATTTGAACATCTTTACTTTTACAGTTTAGTCTGCTAAAATATAAGGGAAGGAAGGTGTACTGGCTGTGAATAACCGAAACAAACAGACGAACCCTGATCACGACCTATACAAGGCGATCCTGCTGCTGGAGTCTGCGGAGGAATGCTATCACTTTTTCTATGATCTTTGTACCATGTCGGAGCTAAAGGCCATGGAGCAGCGTTTCGAAGTAGCCAAGCTTTTGAGCGAAGGCAAAATCTATAACGACATTCTTGAGCAGACAGGAGCAAGCTCCGCGACCATCAGCCGAGTCAACCGAAGCCTCCACTATGGCAAGGATTCTTACTGGGAGCTGTTCCGCAAGATGGAGGAAAAGAAGGAATGAATGCCTACACGTCGCTGGCAGAAAGCTATGACCGGCTGACAAATGATGTGCCCTATGCGGAAATATGGAGCTTCCTGGAGGCGCTGCTGCAGGCAGAGGGAAAGCAACCGGAGACGGTGCTGGATCTGGCCTGCGGTACCGGCTCCATGTCCATTCTTCTGGCCCAAAAGGGCTACCGGGTCATTGGGGTAGATATGTCGGAAGAAATGCTCACAGTGGCTGCACAGAAGGCTTCGGACCTGGAAAAGAATTCACCCTTTTTTGTCTGCCAGCGGATGGAGCGGCTCCGGCTTCCTTGCGGGGTGGACTGTGCCATTTGCTGCCTGGACAGCCTGAATTATATCACGGAGCCAAAGGCCTGCCGCAAAGCCATTGCCCGGGTCTATGAGAGTCTCAACCCTGGGGGCATGTTCCTGTTTGACATCAACTCCGAGGAGAAGCTCCGGGGGCTGGATGGGCAGATCTTTCTCGATGAGGATGAGGACGTCTATTGTGTTTGGCGGGCTGCTTATGAGGAAAATACGCGCATCTGCTACTATGGCATCGACCTCTTTCAGCGGCAGGGGCAGCACTGGGTTCGCAGCTTTGAGGAACACCGGGAGTATGCCTACCGCGTGGAGGAGCTGACAAAATATTTGCAGGAGGCGGGTTTTACCGGAATTAAGCACTATGCGGACCGTCGCATGGCGCCACCGGAAAAGGATGAGCAAAGAATTTTTATTACAGCCTGTAAGGAGTAGGGAATATGGATCATATTATTCGTGGAATGTCCCGCGACGGCTATGTGAAGGCGATTGCTATCGTATCCACTGAGCTGGTAGAGCGTGCCAGAGAAATTCATCACACCACCGCAGTGGCCACGGCGGCCCTTGGAAGGGTTCTGTCTGCCGCTGCTATGATGGGCAATATGCAGAAGATTGAAAATGGCTCCGTGACTTTGCAATTCAAGGGAGGCGGCCCACTCGGGACGATTCTGGCAGTGTCCGACGCGAAGGGTAACGTCCGCGGCTATGTGGACAACCCTTGCATCAGCCTTTTGGAGAAGTACCCGGGCAAGCTTGATGTGGGCGCTGCTGTGGGCCGTGACGGAATGTTGACTGTGATCCGGGATCTCCAGATGAAGGAGCCCTATGTGGGCAGTGTGGAGCTTGTGACCGGCGAAATTGGCGACGATATCACGAGCTATTTTGCCCGCAGTGAGCAGACCCCTACCGCCTGTGGCCTGGGGGTTCTGGTGAATCCGGATCAGTCGGTGCAGTGCGCCGGGGGCTTTCTTGTGCAGCTTTTACCGGGTGCGCCGGATGATGTGATCTCCCGGGTGGAGATTGGACTCATGAACGCGGGGTCGGTCACAGGAATGCTGCAAAGAGGTCTGGATGGAGCCGGAATCATCCGCGCTGTCCTGGAGAATTTTGAGGTGGAGCTGTTTGATAGCGAGCCTGTGGAGTACCGGTGCTATTGCTCCCGCGAGCGTGTGAGCGCAGCCCTCATCAGCCTTGGCAGGGAAGAGCTGCGGGAAATGGCAGAAGAGGGGAAGGATATCCACATGTCCTGCCAATTTTGTGATGCGGACTATGTGTTCACAAGGGAGCAGCTTTTTGCCATCCTGGACAGCCTGTAAAAAAATGAAAAAACAGTAAATTTCGTCTTGACAAATCGGGCCTACCTATGTATAATAACACACGTCCGCTGGACAGTGCAGTTGCAGCAGCGGTGTTTCTGGAAGGTTAGCTCAGCTGGGAGAGCACCTGCCTTACAAGCAGGGGGTCACAGGTTCGAGCCCTGTACTTTCCACCATATTTGGCCCGGTGGTGCAGTCGGTTAGCACGCCAGCCTGTCACGCTGGAGGTCGACGGTTCGAGTCCGTTCCGGGTCGCCATTTTTAAATTGGGGTGTGCAAGCACCCCATACATGCCTCTGTAGCTCAGTTGGTAGAGCAGCGGATTGAAAATCCGCGTGTCGTTGGTTCAACTCCGACCGGAGGCACCATATGCGGGTGTAGCTCATCCGGTAGAGCGCCACCTTGCCAAGATGGAGGTAGCGGGTTCGAGCCTCGTCACCCGCTCCAAACAAATAAGGAACGCGCCTTGCGTTCCTTATTTCATACGGTGCCATGGCCAAGTGGTAAGGCAAAGGTCTGCAAAACCTTTATTCCCCAGTTCAAATCTGGGTGGCACCTCCAAAAGAGGCTGTCTCATTTCTTGTGAGGCAGCCTCAGTTTATTTATTCCTCTGCAGCGTTGACCACGATATTGTCCGTGCCGTGGGACTCAAATTCGTCGATGTAATCCTCCATGCGAGTGACCAGCTCATCATAATTCTGTGTGGTGATCTCCGGATAACCCATATCGCGCCGAGCCAATTCTTCAGCAAGCACATCATAGAAGATGCAGTCCTCATAATTGACGATCGCTTCGTGGATGCCGCCGTCATTAAAGGCTTGGGAGGGAACGGGCTTTCCCTGATATTCCTCTACCAGTGCTTCCATCGGCGTGTTTTTGCACAGGGCAAAGAGCTTGCTCTCCACGTTGTCATAGTCCTCAAAACGGTCATCGCCTCGGGTGGAATTTAGCACCCAGTTTCCAATATATACCATGTCGAGCAGCCTTCGGAATTCCTTGACTGTCAAATCAATTTTCATGCGCTCTCCCTCCTTTGCGGGTATTATACTGCACTTTCGCAGATAATTCCACAACAAATCGTCGATCAGTGTAAATTTGACTTGTTTTTGTCGGAGAAATCGCATATGATATTAGAGAAGAGCCCAGAGACCTCTCTCTGGAGAAAGAAGGCGTTGCAATGCGAAGACGAACTGTTTGTGTGCTGTTTGGTGGCGTCTCCCCGGAGCATGAGATATCGCTTCGTTCGGCGGAGTGTATTTTGAATCATATGGATAAAACCCGCAACAGAGTTCTACCGGTTGGCATTACCCGCGAAGGAACGTGGATCTTTTTTGCAGGCAGCGACTACAGCCTGCTGCCGAAGGATACTTGGGCAGAATTCCCTGGCTGCTGCCGCTGCGCCCTGTCACCCTCCAGGGGAGAGGGCCTGATCCTTTTCAAGGAGGATGGTATCGCCTATGCGCCAATCGATGTGGTGTTTCCCGTGCTCCACGGGGAAAACGGTGAGGATGGCTCTATGCAGGGACTCATGCAGGTGGCAGGGATTCCTTGCGTCGGCCCCGGTGTCGCTGCTTCGGCAGCCTGCATGGATAAGACCATGACCAAGCTTGTCATTGACAGGACGAATGTGCGCCAAGCAAAGTGGAAGCTTGTGACCCTGGAAGACTTCCGTGCGGATGAGACTGCCGTCATTGCGGATATTGAGCATCGTTTTGCCTATCCTGTCTTCGTAAAGCCGGCAGGCACTGGCTCCTCTGTCGGGGTTTCCAAGGCCAGAGATCGAGAGAATCTTCACCGCTCGCTACTAGACGCGCTTCATTTTGATCGAAAGGTTTTGGTCGAGGAGTTTATCCACGGCCATGAGGTCGAGGTCGCGGTACTGGGTAACCAGGAGCCGGTGGCCTCCATATGCGGCGAGATCATTTCCGGTGCGGATTTCTACGACTATGAGGCAAAATATCTTTCCGACAGCTCTTCCACAGTTATTCCTGCCGAGCTGACGCCGGAGCAGGCTGTTCAGACCCGGGAGGACGCCGTCACGGTGTATAAAGCTATGGGCTGCAGAGGCCTGAGCCGGGTGGACTTTTTTGTTACATATGACAGCGGAGAGGTCATCTTCAATGAGATCAACACCATTCCCGGTTTTACCTCCATTTCTATGTATCCAAAACTATTTGAGGCCAGCGGAATTCCATGCACAGAGTTGATCGAAAAACTGTTGAAGCTGGCAGAAGAGACATGAAAAAAGATGTATTAATTTCTATTTGCGGAACCCAAATATCCCCAGAAAGTGCCCCGGAGACCATTGAGCTCACGACGATAGGCACATTGGAGCATGAGGAAGATACGATTACCCTTCGCTATCAGGAAAGCTCCCTGACGGGCTTGTCTGGCACCACAACGATCTTCCGTATCTCGCCGGGCAAAATCATATTGGAGCGAGTCGGTAGTGTGGAATCCAGGATGGAGTTTATTGAGGGAGAAAGCTCAGAGTCCCTTTACCGCATCGAGGAAGGAGTTCTGCTGCTTCGGGTGTTTGCAAGAAAAATGGATGTACACCTGGAGAATGACGAGGGATATTTTGACCTAAATTATGGCATCGAGATTGAGAATACCCCTATGGGCACGATTGATTATCATATTACTGTGCAGCTCACGTAGAAAGTGCGTGTGATGCAAAATAAGCAGGCCATGTGCCGTTTTTGAATTATAATGAAGCCCGAAATGTAGAACGCATCTGCATTTCGGGCAGTTTTCAATTTTGGCGAATTCTACAAATTTAGATGATAAAATTTGTAGAATTTGTCTATTGCAAAAGATTCTTTCATAAATTAAACTGTAAACAATGATTATTTCTAGTAAAATTACGGCAAAATGCCAAAGGTTTACCAAGAAAAAATCTAAAAATTTTTGAAAGAAGGAAAGCAAATGAACAGAAGACTACTGGCTATGTTGATCGCATTTGTGATGATCATCTCTATTCTGCCCGGTGCTGCATTTGTATCCGCAGCCGACGCAGATGACGTCCTGACGTATGCAGACTTGGCCGAAATCGACAAGGACATTACCATTCCTGATGACGAGACGGCAACCGCCGAGCTCGCAATTGTCGATGTGATTCGTGCCCTTCTGCCGTGGACTGGCATGACGGAAGAGCAGCTTGGCGCTTACCCGGCAGACTACCTTGCACAGGCCCTCAGCATGGGCATGATCGACGAGGATACCGACGTCAATGCACCTTGCACACTCGAAACCTATCGCCAGATGAAGGCGGTTGCCAATGTCATGTATGAAGCGATTCACAGCGAGAAGCTGGAGCCGCTTTTCATGAATGGCATGGCGCAGCCGATCTTCCCGTACACCACCGGCTCTGTAGAAACGGGTTACAGCAATGACAAGAGCGATATTATCCGCTACTGTGTCTATGTGGAATCCAACTACGATACCGATGATGATGGCAAGCTTGACCTTGTGAAGGCGCTGGTGCAGCTTCCTCGCTCCGCAGCAGAGGGCAACTACAAGGCTGCTACCATTTACGAAGCACGTCCTTATATCACCGGCTGCAACTCCTCCATGAACCCCGGAAGCAGCAACATGGGCAAAAATGGATATGACATCTCCAAGCTCTATAGCCAGCCCGATAAGCGCACGCCCGCAGGTAGCGCAACCACCATGCAGGCGGCAGCCGCTGCAAACAGTGCCGATTGGTACTACTATAATCCCTATGAGCGTGCCTATGTCTTCGAAGACCTGGAATGGTACGATTACTACCTGGTGCGCGGCTTTGCTGTTGTGGAATGCGGCGGCATTGGCACAAAGGGCTCCGACGGCTTTGAGACCTGCGGCACCGACCTCGAAATTGATGCGTTTAAGTGCGTCATCGAATGGCTGCACGGCGACCGTGTTGCCTACACCGACAAGACCAGCAATATCACCATCGAGGCGGATTGGTCCAACGGCAAGGTTGGTATGACCGGCCGTTCCTACGCAGGCACGACCCAGTTCGGCCTTGCGACCACTGGCGTAGAGGGTCTTGAGACCATCGTTCCCGTGGCAGGCATTGCAAGCTGGTACGAATACACCAACTCCCAGGGCATTTCCACCAACTCCACTGTCAACTACAGCGAGCGCCTTGCATGGTACTGCAATGGCCGCTACCAGGATAGTGAGGACTACGCTACCATCGCGGAAAAGTACGGCGAATATTTGTATCAGACCCAGCAGGATCAGCTCGCCACCAATGGTGACTACTCCGATCACTGGGCTGTCCGCGACTACACGCTTGATGCGGAAAACATCAAGTGCCCCGCTCTGATTGTCCATGGCCTGAACGACGACAACGTTCGCACCAAGGAATTCAACCTGATGTATCAGGCATATCAGACCGCAGGTGTTGATGTGAAGCTTCTGCTCCATCAGGATGCCCACCTCACTCCCAGCTACCCCGCTGGCAACCTGGAATTCTATATCGACGGCGAATCCTACAACAACATCCTTAACCGCTGGTTCTCCCACTACCTGTATGGCCTGGAGAACGGCGTAGAGAATATGGCGGCTGTCACTGCACAGAGCAACAGCGACGCCACCGTATGGAATACATACGATAGCTGGGCAACAGAAGACTTTGTCACCCTTGCCGACGCAAGCAAGACCGGCACCACCACCATCAACAGCGATTATACCGCTGCAGGCATCACCCGCAACAATTGGAAAGACGCCTTTGTGGCAGGCACCACCGACATCAGCTCCCTGTACACCATGGCTGTGGAAGAAGATACGGTCATCAAGGGCAGCGTCGCAGTGAACTTCACAGCTTCTGTGGACAACTACACCGCTCCCCAGGCACCCAGAGGTACTGTGATCGACCACGACAACTTCGTAGCACCCATAGGAGAATTCCTTGATCACGACAACTTTGTTGCTAACTCTGACGAAGGCGGCGTTGTCGTATCCATTCCCGATGCCGAAGACATTCTCGACCGCGATGCCCTGATGGTCAGCGCTATGCTGGTTGACATTGCACCCGAGGGCGAAACCCTCAACGCATTCAACACCTCCGGCAGCTATGTCCCCAAGACGCTCGTCGAGGGCGGCGCATGGATGGGCGGCGGCCTGAAGAACTACGACTACGCAGAGCTTCAGTCCAGCGAGGTTCCTTATAAGGTGATTGCCCGCGGCTGGATGGATCTGTGCAACCCCGGCGCAGGCTATGACTCCGCTTCCGCCGCGACCAAGGTTGCCCTGAAGGTCGGCGAGAACCACGACTACACGATCTATCTGCAGCCCAACCTCTACACTGTGAAGAAGGGCCATACGCTTGCCCTGGTTATCTTCACCTATGAGCAGGGCATGGCAAGATATACCCAGAACTACCAGATTACGCTGCAAAACGACTCCGTGAAGGCCAATATCCCTGTGGATAAGAGTGTACAGATCGTTGTCAATCCCTTTGCAGATGTGAAGGAAGGCGACTACTTCTATGACGCTGTCATCTGGGCCATCAACCATGATCCGAAGGTCACAAGCGGCGTGACCGAAAATAAGTTTGCACCCGAAAAGGCCTGCACCCGCGCAGAGGCGGTTACCTTTATGTACCGTGCTGCGGGCTGCCCCGAGGTCTCGGATGTAGACATGAGCTTCACCGATGTGGACAAAGAGGACTACTACTATGACGCTGTCAAGTGGGCATTGGCAAACGGCATCACCAAGGGCACCAGCGCAACGACCTTTAGCCCCAAGGCAAACGTCTCCCGCGCACAGATTGTGACCTTCCTGTACCGCATGGAGAACTCTCCTGAGGTGAGCGGCGAATGCGCATTCACCGATGTAGATAAGGACGAGTATTACTTTGACGCCGTGCTTTGGGCGGTGGAAAATGACATCACCACTGGTGTTACCAATACTACCTTCTGCCCCACTAAGGACTGCAAGCGCGGCCAGATTGTAACCTTCCTGTTCCGTAACAACTAATCTAAAAGTCAAAAACAATATCCAGCCCGGAATGCGGAAAACTCCCGCATTCCGGGCACGTTTTTTATTTGAGGCTGATGGGAAATTCAGATAAAAGGTTTTCCAGCATGTGCAAATGCACCTCGGATAGGCTGCAAAGCGGAGGACGGCAAGGGCCCGGATCGAGCCCTTGCAGGCGAAGTGCCGCCTTGATGGGGATGGGGTTGACTTCGCAAAACATAGCGTCGATCAGGGGCATTAGGTCATTTTGCATTTTTCCGGCTCTCTCGTAATCTCCGAGGGTACAGGCGTCGCACATCTGCACAAATGCTCGGGGCGTCAGATTTGATGTGGTGGAAATCACACCCTTGGCTCCGAGCGCCATCATGGCAACGGTAGTTTCGTCGCTGCCGGACCAGATGTGCAGGTGATCTCCACATCTGTTTCGGATGCGGCTGACCTGGGGCAAGTCACAGGAGGCTTCCTTGACGCCGTGGATGTTTGGGTGTTGGCACAGGGCTTCATAGGCATCGAGAGAAATGTGCATCCCGGTGCGTGATGGGACGTTGTAAAGGATGATGGGAAGATGTACACTGTCCGCGATGGCCTTGTAATGGGAGATCAGGCCGGACTGGGTTGTCTTGTTGTAGTAGGGCGTTACCACCAGGAGGCCGTCAACGTCGCAGGCCTCTGCCATTTGTGACAGACGGATGGCCTCTTTGGTGCAGTTGGAGCCGGTGCCCGCGATGACCTTGCAGCGGTGGTTTATGTAGCTGACGGCGTGCTGCAGGAGCAGGAGCTTTTCCTCCGGTGAAAGGGCAGCGGCCTCTCCGGTGGTCCCGCAGAAGACAATGGCGCGAATTCCTGCGGCAAGCTGCCGGTCGATGAGCCGATCGAGCATCGGAAAGCAGATGGTATCGTTTGCAAAGGGCGTGATTAGGGCAGTGCACGTACCGGTGAAGAGGGGAGCTTTCATGGAATTCCTCCTTGCGATCCGAATGCTACAGCTTATGCACCCCGGGGAAGGAATATGCCGGGAAAAAACGGAAAATCGTTGCAATTGCGCCGATTGCTGCTATAATAAACCCATGCGCGTTTGCGCGAAGAACCATACCGTGGTGAGAAATTGAACCATAGGGCAAAGGAGCAACACTTTGAAAACGAGCGATTTTTACTATGAACTGCCTGAGGAGCTGATTGCCCAGACGCCGCTTGCCCAGCGCGACGGGAGCAGGCTTCTGTACATGAACCGAAAGACCGGACAGCGGGAACACCGGCAGTTTCCGGATTTGATCGAATATTTATCTCCTGGCGACACACTGGTGGTAAACAACTCCCGAGTGCTCCCGGCACGGCTGCTTGGCTGCCGCCCCACCGGCGGGGCTGTGGAGGTACTGCTGCTGCGAGATCACGGTGAGGGCGTCTGGGAATGCCTTACAAGACCTGGACGAAAGACCCAACCGGGGCAGGCGCTTTTCTTTGGCGAGCACGAGCTGGAGGCCACCGTGGTAGGCGCCCTGGAGGACGGCAATAAGCTGGTGCAGTTCCACTATGAAGGAATTTTTCTGGAGATTCTGGAGCGACTGGGGAGAATGCCGCTGCCGCCCTATATCCGCGAGGAGCTGGCAGACGGGGAGCGATACCAGACGGTGTATTCCAAGGTCATCGGCTCTGCCGCAGCGCCTACAGCGGGCCTGCATTTTACCAACGAGCTTCTGGATCGTGTTCGTGCCATGGGCGTGGATATTGCGGAGATCACCCTCCATGTGGGTCTTGGCACCTTCCGTCCGGTCAAGGCCGAGGAGGTGACGGAGCATCATATGCACGCGGAATTCTGCACAATGGAGCCGGAGACGGCGGAGCTTTTGAACAGGACCCGGGGGAGGGGAGGGCGCATCATCTGCGTTGGCACAACCTCCTGCCGTACCCTGGAAAGCCTGGTTGAGCCGGACGGGAGCTTCCGCGCAACATCCGCCTGGACGGACATCTTTATC
Organism: Faecousia sp.; assembly: GCA_045615685.1. Taxonomy (GTDB): domain Bacteria; phylum Bacillota; class Clostridia; order Oscillospirales; family Oscillospiraceae; genus SVMC01. The sequence continues at coordinate 30,734 of JAZLFG010000023.1, read as the reverse complement.
TACCCGGGCTACCGGTTCCGGGCGATGGACGGGCTTATCACCAATTTCCACCTGCCGGAGAGCACCCTGGTGATGCTGGTGTCGGCCTTTGCCGGTCGGGAGAATGTGCTCGACGCCTACCGAGAGGCGGTCTCGCTTCGGTATCGCTTTTTTTCATTTGGCGATGCCATGCTGATTCTATAATATTACTATTGTTTTAATTGACATCTGCATACATTTATGGAGACGAAAAGAGCCATTGAGAATGTTAGAAAAGGCGTCGGATTAAGCAAGGAATTTCACTCCGTTTCCACGTTGGATGGAGGATTTGTATGCTGACGATTCGATATGAAACAACATTCCAAAGTTTAAGGGTTTACTTGAAGAAGGAGTTGCCTGAAAAACAGGAATCACACAGACAGATATCAGCCGTCTTGAAGGCGGCAGTGCAAATTGAATTTCAAAGGTTCAGAAAGGTTGCATATGTTTGAACTACTGAAAAGGGAAGGGAAGGCTCGCCGGGGGGTGTTTACCTGCGCCCATGGGACGGTGCAGACCCCTGTATTTATGAACGTCGGCACCCAGGGCGCAATTAAGGGCGCACTCAGCGCCGAGGATTTGGAGCGCATTCGCACCCAGGTAGAATTGTCCAATACCTACCACCTGCACCTTCGCCCCGGCGATCAATTGGTGAAGCAGATGGGCGGCCTCCATAAATTTATGACCTGGGACGGCCCGATTCTCACAGACTCTGGAGGCTTCCAGGTGTTCTCCTTGGCATCTTTAAGAAAAATTAAGGAGGAGGGCGTTTATTTTGCCTCCCATATCGACGGTCACCGAATTTTTATGGGGCCGGAGGAGAGTATGCAGATTCAGTCGAACCTTGGCTCGGATATCTGCATGGCGTTCGATGAATGTGTGGAAAATCCCGCGCCCTACGAATACGTCAAGCGCTCCTGCGAGCGGACACTGCGCTGGCTTATCCGCTGCAAGAACGAAAATGCACGGCTCAACGCTCTGCCGGACACGGTGAATCCCCGGCAGATGCTCTGGGGCATCAACCAGGGCGGCACCTATCCGGAGCTTCGCATTTGGCATATGAAAGAGATTGCGGCTTTGGATCTGCCCGGCTATGCCATTGGCGGCCTGGCGGTAGGTGAGCCAACGCAGACCATGTATGACATCATTGACGCAGTGGAGCCCTATATGCCCGCCGACAAGACCCGTTATCTCATGGGCGTCGGAACCCCCTCGAACATCATCGAAGGCGTGGCGCGGGGTGTGGATTTTTTTGACTGCGTGATGCCCGCCCGCAATGCCCGCCATGCCAAGCTTTTCACCTGGCAGGGAGCCATCAATTTGAAGAATGCAAAATATGAATCCGACAGCCATCCCATTGACCCGGAATGCGATTGCCCAGTCTGCAGTCGCTTCAGCAGAAGCTATCTGCACCACCTCTTTAAGGCGCAGGAAATGCTTGCCATGCGCCTGAGCGTGATGCACAATCTCTATTTCTACAACCGCCTGATGGAGAAAATTCGCGCAGCCATTGACGAAGGCTCCTTTGCGGCCTTCCGAGCGGAGTATTCACCGCTGCTAGATCGCAGAATTTGACAAAAGAGGGCTTGCATTCCTGTAGAAAAAAGACTATAATATCATAAAAATATGATTTGGAGGATTTTGCCCGTGTTATTCTTAACTGCCAGCGCCGGTAATGCCGGCAATAACGGTTTGTCCAGCATCCTTTTGCTCGTAGTGATGTTTGTGCTTTTGTACCTCATCATGATCCGTCCGGAGCGCAAGAAGAAGAAGGAAGCCGAGCAAATGCGCGATGCCATCAAGGTCGGCGATAAGCTCACCACCATCGGTGGCGTTGTCGGCGAGGTTTGCCACATCAAGGACGACAATGTGGTCATCGAGGTCGGTGCGGATCGGGTTCGCCTTGAGTTCAAAAAGTGGGCCATTTCCTCCAACGACTCCGCAGTGGCAGCCGCCAGAAAGGCGGCGGAAGAACGCCAAGCAGAAAGAGCGCGCATGAAGAAGGAAAAGAAATCCAAATAATTCCTTTTCCCGCCGATGCAAATCGGCGTTATTTTTTTATCTATGGCGCATAGGCTGAATCAGAAATCGAACAAGCAGCCGGAAGGAGGGAGAATATGGAACGGGGAAAAAAGGAAGGTGCGCAAATTCTAAAAGGCCTGTTAACCGGAATGCTGGTGGCGGCGGTACTGATCGGGGCGCTGTGCTTTGTAGGTGCGCTGCTGCTGTCAAAGGAGCTGATACCTGAGGGAGCGACAAGATATATGGCCTGGGCTGTCTGTGCCATTGGTGTATTTGTCGGATGCCAGGCTGCTCAGAGAAAGGCCGGCTGCGCCAGATTGCCGGTGTGCATCGGGTGCGCTGGAATGCTCCTGCTCTTGATGGCGTCTGTCCGGGCACTGATGGGCAGCACTTCTGAAACGGCCTGGTACACTGCGGCAATTTCTGTCGTGTGCGCAGTGGCGGCCGCTCTGCTGGGCGCGGGAAAGAAAAAGCGGTACCGGTAAAGCTTTGTGCATAATGCTGTTTTTGAAGGATTTCTTGCAAAATAGAGAAAAATATTTGATAAACAAAAATCGCAACATCTTGGCCAGACGTCTCTCGTGCGTCCACCAGATGTTGCGATTTGTCTTATGGTAGCCACCGCCCTGTTCATTAGTTTACATAATGCAGTTTACATAATTAATGTACATAATCACCAAAAAATTAAGGCGGCCCCAAAATCTCTTGAATTTTCCCGGTTTTTCCGCTATATTATCATAGCAACACAATCGTCCGATGGATGCCTGCGTCTTTGCGCCCGTCTGGTTTTTCTTGATATAAAGGATGGAATCATTGGTATGACAGAGTTTGCTTCTCAATTTCAGGATTATCTGATCCATACCAAAAATGCCTCTGCAAATACAGTGGCATCATATATGCGCGATATCCGCCAGTTCCTTGCCTATCTTGCCCAAGAGGAAATTACGGAGCTATCCTCGGTCACCAGCGGTCAAATTTTTGACTACGTGGCCTGGATGCAAAGCGCCGGGAAATCTCCGGCAACGGTCTGTCGCAGCGTGGCTTCTTTGAAGAATTTCTTTGCCTTTGCCGTGATGCACGGGATCTGCGAGGAAAATCCGGTGCACGATGTCCATGTGGAGAAGAATGCCAGGAAGCTGCCGCAGATCCTCACAGGCAAGGAGGTAGAGCTGCTTCTGAGCCAGCCGGAGCCTACGGATATGAAGGGATACCGGGATAAGGCCATGCTGGAGCTGCTCTATGCCACCGGCATTCGTGTCAGTGAGCTGATTAGCCTCAATGTGGACGATGTGAATCTCAGTGTGGGCTTCATTAACTGCACCAGCAAGGGCAAGAGCCGGGTCATCCCTATGTATCCGGCTGCGGTGAAAGCTTTACATAACTACATTCTCCAGATTCGCCCCCAGATGATTGCCAGCCCTCTGGAATCGAGCCTTTTCGTCAATGTCAACGGCGAGCGTATGACCCGGCAGGGTTTCTGGAAGATCATAAAGTACTATCAAGAAAAAGCCCAGATCAGCAAGGAAATTACCCCCCATACCCTCCGCCATAGCTTTGCTGCCCACCTTTTAGAGAACGGCGCGGATCTTCGCAGCATCCAGGAAATGCTGGGCCACAGCGATATCTCCTCCACGCAGATCTATGCCCAGGTGCTGGAGCAGAACCTGAAAAGCGTCTACAATAAGTACCATCCCAAGGCGTAGGAACAATAAAACGCTCCCCCCGAAGATGATCGCTGTCATCTTTGGGGGGAGCATATTGTTGTATGAAGATTTCTATCGTTTGATGAATTATAAACCAGTCATTGCCGAAAGCGCTTCCATCTGCTGCTGGTTGATGTCCTTGTGCATCGCAAGGCCCTCCACAATGTCCACATCGGAGATTACTCCGCCAGAAACGACGCAGACCACCCGGTTTGTCATGCCCCGCGCCAGGAGATCCACCGCGTGGAAGCCCAATTGGGTCGCTGCCACGCGATCCCGGGCGTTGGGAGAGCCGCCCCGCTGAATGTGGCCAAGCACCGTGACCCGGGGATCCAGGCCAAGGTTTTCCTTGATGTAGGCAGCGACCTCTGCCGCGCTTCCTGCACCCTCGGCCACCACGATCATGTAGTGAGTGAAGCCGTTGAGCCTGGCACTGCGAATTTTTTCGAGCAGCGTATGGAGGCCGAAGGTCTCCCGTTCCTCCGGCACCAGCACCGCAGTTGCGCCGATGGCAAGGCCGACGTACAGAGCTAAATGCCCGGCATTGCGGCCCATGACCTCTACCACAGAGCAGCGCTCATGGGCCTGCATGGTGTCGCGGAGCTTGTCGATACATTCCACTGCGGTGTTTGCGGCGGTGTCGTAGCCGATGCAGTAGTCGGTGCAGCTAATGTCGTTGTCAATGGTAGCAGGAATGCCCACTACGGCAATACCGTGCTTGGAAAGGGCCAGGGCGCCCCGGAAGGTGCCGTCGCCGCCAATGGCCACAATGCCGTCGAGGCCGAGCAGCTTGCAGGTGGCAACTGCCTTTTCCTGGCCTTTTTCTGTGCGGAATTCATCGCTTCTGGCGGTATAGAGCATGGTGCCGCCGCTTCCAATGATGTGGGCGACGCTGTGCTCCTCCAGCCGAAGGATATCGCCAGTGATCAAGCCTTGCCAGCCCCGACGGATGCCGATGCATTCGATGCCCTGATAGGTGGCGCTGCGTACAACCGCGCGGATTGCGGCGTTCATACCGGGCGCGTCGCCGCCGGAGGTGAGGACACCGATTCGTTTTACTGCAGATGCCATAATTCATTTCTCCCGTCTAAAATTAGCTTTGATTTCTGATGTTATTATACCGCAGGATGCTTCTGTTGTAAATGAATTGTTTTTCACAGTACAACACCTAAAAACACAAAGTCAATCAGATGCTATTTTTTCCGAAAGTGGTGCATATCTATTGACGCTGCATAAACAATGGACAATAAATGAGAAATGATCCTTGACTTTAGTTGACTAATGTGATAGCATAGTAACAAATAATCGAAGGGTGGTGTTCCTGTGAGCTTTCCAAGGAACTCGCAGACAGATGTGTTGGCACAGGCGATTTTATCTCTAAAAAATGAAGAGGAGTGCTATGCTTTTTTTGAGGATGTATGCACGATCAAGGAGGTGCTTTCCATGGCACAGCGGCTCAGGGTGGCCACGCTGCTATCCCAGGGAGCTTCCTATCAGAGCGTTTGCGACAAGACCGGCGCCAGCTCCGCGACGGTAGGTCGGGTCAAGCGCTGCCTGGATTATGGCGCCGGAGGTTATCAGATGATTCTCGACCGGCAGAAAGGCGATGGACAATGATAGAACAGGAAATGCGGCCCGATGAACGGGCCATGATGGCGCTGCGGAAGCTCTACAGCGCCTATGGCTACCAGCTCTACAAGGTCAGTAAATTTGAGGCCTACGACCTATACGCCAAAAATAAGAACTTTTTAGAAAGCAAGCGAATTCTTACCTTCACCGACACCAATGGCCGCCTGATGGCGCTCAAGCCGGACGTGACCCTCTCCATCATCAAGAACACCAAGCCCGGTACAGCCATCAGCAAGGTCTATTATACGGAAAATGTCTACCGGGTGCCAAAAAATGCCGACGGTTTCCAGGAGATCATGCAGACGGGCCTGGAGCTGATCGGTCAGGTGGATGACTATGCCATGGCGGAGGTTCTGATGCTGGCCGAGCGGAGCCTTCGGACGATATCGAAGGACTATGTGCTGGACATTTCCCACATTGGCGTGCTGCGTGGCCTTCTTTCAGCCCAAGCGCTGCCGGAGGCGCAATGTGCCGAGCTCCTGGAGGCCGCAGGGGAAAAAAATACACACAGGCTCAGGAGCCTTTGTACCCGTTACGGTCTGCCAGATCGGTTTTGCCAAACCATCAGTACCCTTGTGGGGCTATATGGGCCCCTGGAGGAGGCACTCGACCGGGTAGAGGCCATGGAGCTGCCTCCGGACAGTCGAAGCGCTGTACGAAGCCTACGGAGGCTGAATCGTCTGCTAACTCTGTTCGGCTGCCGGAATTTGCGGCTGGATTTCTCCCTGGTCAATGATATGAACTACTATAACGGCCTTGTGTTCCGGGGCTTTATCTCCGGGATTGCCGCAGGTGTATTGTCCGGCGGCCGATATGACAATTTGCTGACGAAGATGGGAAGAAATCAGTGTGCCATTGGCTTTGCGGTATATCTCGACCAACTCGAACGCTTCTTCGCACAAGAAGCGGCCTATGATGTGGATGTAGCGCTGTGCTACCGCGATGGCTGTGATCTTTCGACACTGATTTCCACTGCCCAAAAATTGACAGAGGAAGGTAAAAGCGTTAGTGTGTGCCCTGTAAGCGGAGCGGACGTTCGTGCACGCCAAAGATTATTGGTAGATGGGATGGAGGTGTGTGCCTTTGATTAATATTGCGCTGCCCAAGGGTCGTCTGGGCGAGAAGGTCTACGGGATGTTTGAGCGTGCCGGGTACGACTGTCCATCCATTCGGGACGAGAATCGAAAGCTTACCTTTGAGAATCCGAAGGCTGGCGTCCGCTATTTCTGGGTTAAGCCCTCCGATGTGGCCATCTATGTGGAGCGGGGTGCTGCGGATCTTGGTGTGGCGGGGAAGGATATTCTGCTGGAGTATGCCCCGGATATCTATGAGCTGCTGGATTTAAATGTGGGCAAATGCCGCATGTGTGTGGCCGGCCCCAGGCAGTTCCGCGACGATCCCGCACGCACCCTCCGAGTCGCTACGAAGTTCCCCCACATTGCCCGCCGCTACTACAGCGCCCAGAGCCGACAAATCGACATTATTAAGCTCAATGGCTCGATTGAGCTTGCGCCCATTTTGGGGCTTTCAGACGTGATTGTGGACATTGTGGAGACAGGGAAGACCCTTTTAGAGAACGGTCTCGCGCCATTGGAGACCATCGTCTCCATCAGTGCCCGCCTGATTGCGAACAAGGCAAACTATAAATTCAAGTATGAGGAAATTTGTGCGCTTTGTGCGCACATGGAACAGACGTTAAAGCAGGAGAATCCAACATGAAAATCATTGCCTATGAAGAATTGGAGCGCGGTGAGCTTCTGATGCGGGGGATGCAGCGGTATGAGGTAGGCCCCCAGGTGGCTGCGATCCTGGAAGACGTAGCAAAGCGGGGCGATCGTGCCCTGTTTGACTATTGCGAACGGTTTGATAAGGCAAAGCTCGACCGGCTCGAAGTGAGTGCAGAAGAGATTTCCCAAGCATTCCGGGAGATTTCGCCGGAGCTTTTGAAGGCGATGGAGCTGGCGGCGGAGAATATTCGCAGCTTCCATAGCCGTCAGCTGCGCGAGGGCTTCACCATTAAGCGGGACGACGGTGTGTGTATGGGGCAGAAGATCACACCGATTGAGAAGGTCGGGCTCTATATCCCCGGCGGCACGGCGGCCTATCCCTCCACGGTGCTGATGCTGGCGATTCCTGCCAAGCTCGCAGGCTGCAATGAAATTGTCATTACCACACCGCCCTCCCGCAGCAGCACGGTGGCCGCTCCCATCCTGGCTGCGGCAAAGCTGGCAGGGGTGAATCGCATCTTCAAGGTGGGCGGTGCGCAGGCGGTAGCGGCACTGGCTTACGGCACCGAATCCATCCCAAAGGTAGATAAGATCGTCGGCCCGGGCAATGCCTATGTGGCAGAGGCCAAACGGCAGGTCTTTGGCCGGGTCAACATTGATATGATTGCAGGACCAAGTGAAATTTTGGTGATAGCGGACAGCACCTGCGACCCCTGCCATGTGGCAGCCGACCTTCTGAGCCAGGCGGAGCACGATAAGATGGCAAGCGCCGTCCTGGTGACAGACAGCATGGCTTTAGCCGAAAAGGTCAGCGTTGAGGTAGAGCGGCAGCTTTCCCTTCTTCCCCGGCAGGAGATTGCCCGTGCCTCCATTGAAAATAACGGCAGAATAATCGTCACAAAGGACTTGCTGCGGGCTGTCGATGCAGCCAACGAGCTTGCGCCGGAGCATTTGGAGATTTGCGTGGACGATCCGATGCCCTATTTGGCTCGGGTCAAGAATGCCGGATCGGTCTTTCTCGGGAAGTATTGCCCGGAGGCCTTGGGCGATTATCTGGCAGGCCCCAATCATACTTTGCCCACCAGCGGCACGGCGCGGTTCTCAAGCCCTCTTTCCGTGGATGATTTTATAAAGAAGACCCAGTTTACCTACTTTACGCCGGAGGCGCTTCAGAAGGTCTCAGCGGACATTGCCGTGTTTGCCAGAGCCGAAGGGCTGGAGGCCCATGCCAGAAGTGCGGAAAGCCGCTTCGAGAAAGGATGATGGCCATGAGCCGGTTTTTCAGCAATAAGTTTTCCAATTTAATTCCCTATGTCCCCGGCGAGCAGCCCCAGGATCAGCAGTATACCAAGCTCAACACCAACGAATCTCCTTTTCCGCCCTCTCCCGGGGTGATCGAGGGAATCCGGCAGGCCGGTGCAACCGCCAACCTCTACTGCGATCCTGCCTGCCATGCCCTGTGTCAGGCCATCGGTGATTTATATGGCTTGCCTCCCCAAAACGTCCTACCGGTCAACGGCTCCGATGAAATTCTGAACTTCGCCATTATGGCCTTCTGTGATGAGACCCATCCGATAGCCTACGCGGATATCACCTATGGCTGCTATCCGGTATTTGCGGAGTTCAACCATGTGCCATCCCACATCCTTCCGCTGCGGGAGGATTTTACCCTGGACTACCGGGATTACTGTGGGCTTAACGAAACAATTGTCATCGCCAATCCCAATGCCCCCACCGGTATGGCGCTTCCGAAATGGCAGCTTGAGGAGATTGTTCGTACAAACCCCAACCATGTGGTCATCATTGACGAAGCCTATGTGGCCTTCGGCGCCGAGAGCTGCGTCGAGCTGTGCCTGAAATATGACAATCTTCTGGTAGCCCATACCTTCTCCAAGTCCCACAGCCTGGCCGGGGCCCGCCTGGGTTTTGGCTTTGCGGACGAAGGGCTTCTTTCGGATATCAATACCATCAAATATTCCACCAATCCCTATAACGTCAACCGTATGGCCCAGGCTGCCGGTGTGGCAGCAGCAAGAGAAAACGACTATTATCTGGCAAATTGCCGCACCATTCAGGAAAATCGCGCCTATACTATAAAAAAACTGGAAGAAATGGGCTTTTTTGTGCTGCCATCCTGTGCCAATTTCATTTTCACCCGCACTGACCGGATGGAGGGAGGCACGCTATATCAGGCCCTCAAGCAGCGAGGCGTGCTGGTGCGCCACTTTAACAAACAGAAAATTTCCGACTTTCTGAGGGTCTCCATTGGCACCCGGGCGCAGATGGATGTATTCCTGGAAGCGGTTCGGGAGGTGCTGGCATGATTGCCATTGTAGATTATGGGGTAGGGAACCTCTTTTCCCTGAAAAGCTCCTTTGCAATGATCGGGGCGGACGCCAGAGTGAGCGGAGATCCCGAGGTCATTGCCAGAGCCGATAAAATTCTTCTGCCCGGCGTGGGCGCCTTTGCCGACGCTGCCGCGAAGCTTCGGGAAAGCGGCCTTGGGCAGGTTGTGACGGACTGCGCAGGGAAGGGTGTGCCGCTGCTTGGCATTTGCCTTGGAATGCAGCTATTATTTGAAAAAAGCTATGAATTCGGCGAGTACGACGGCCTGGGACTTCTACCGGGCCGAGTGGTGGATATGCGCCCGGTGGTGCCGGAAGAACTGAAGGTGCCGCAGATCGGTTGGAACGCACTTCACATCCATAGACAACATCCGCTCTTAAAAAATACGAAGGAGGGCGAATTTGTCTACTTTGTCCACAGCTACTACGCGGTGGACTGTGCCGATAGCCTTCTTGCCACCTGCGAATATGGGGAAGAGCTAACTGCGGCGGTCGCCCGGGACAACGTGATGGGCTGCCAGTTCCATCCGGAAAAGAGCGGCGAGGTCGGACTTGATATTTTACGCGCATTTTGTGAACTATGAGGATGAACGATGATTCTTTTACCTGCCATAGATTTATATGAAAAGAAGGCGGTACGGCTCTATCAGGGCGACTACCGCCAGATGACGGTATACAGCGACTGCCCTCCGAAAATAGCAGAGGATTTCCATGCTGCCGGTGCTGAATGGGTACACATGGTGGATTTAGAGGGCGCAAAAAACGGCACCACGCCAAATTTTGGCATTGTGGCGGAGATTGCTGCCTCGGGTCTTCGAGTGGAGATCGGCGGCGGCATCCGGACGGAGGAGACAATCGCCCGATATGTGGATGCCGGTGTGGCGCGGGTGATTCTCGGTACCGCAGCGCTTACCGATTGGCCTTTCCTGTGCCGCATGGTGGAACGCTACGGCAGCACCATTGCCGTAGGTGTGGACTGCCGGGATGGGCTTGTAGCCATCCGTGGCTGGACAGAGCTGAGCGATATGCGCTGTGAGACGTTTTTTGCAAAGCTGGAACACATTGGCGTGCAGACCGTCATCTGCACGGACATTTCCAAGGATGGGGCCATGCAGGGAGCCAACCGGGGGCTATATGAGGCCCTTTCTCGGGAATTTTCCATGCATTTAATCGCCTCCGGCGGCGTCTCCAGCTTGGCGGATGTAAGTGCGCTGCGGGATATGGGGCTTTACGGCGCAATCGTCGGGAAGGCCTACTATACCGGCGCGATCCAGCTTTCTGAGGCATTGGAGGCGGCAAAATGATTACAAAACGAATCATCCCCTGCCTGGATGTGCGGGACGGCCGCGTGGTCAAGGGGGTAAATTTCCTTGGCCTGAGCGATGTTTCCGACCCGGTAAAGCTGGCAAGCTACTATTCTTCTGCCGGAGCGGACGAGCTGGTATTCTATGACATCACAGCATCTGCCGAGGGAAGGGCATTATTTACCGATATTCTAACTCGCACTGCCTCTACGATCTTCATTCCCCTCACGGTGGGCGGCGGTATCCACACTCTGGATGACTTTGATCGGGTATTGAAATGCGGCGCGGATAAGGTCAGCGTAAATTCCGGCGCCATCCGAAATCCCAGGCTGATTGAGGATGCCGCCAAGCGTTACGGCAGCCAGTGCGTGGTGCTCTCTGCGGATGTAAAACGGGTGGACGGGCAGTTCCGTATCTTTGCCAAGGGCGGCAGAGAGGACACCGGGCTGGATGCCTTGCAGTGGATTTCCCAGGGCGTCGATATGGGTGCGGGAGAAATTGTCCTCAACTCCATCGACACCGACGGCGTGAAGCGGGGCTTTGACCTTGAGATGCTCGACGCGGTCTGCAATCTTGTAAACGTGCCTGTGATCGCCTCCGGTGGTGCGGGCTGTATCAAAGACTTTGTTACGCTTTTTCAGACGCTTCCCAAGGTGGACGCGGGTCTGGCCGCTTCCATTTTCCACTTTGGAGAGGTGTCCATCCAGGATTTAAAGATAGACCTAGCAAACCATGGAATTAATGTCAGGAGGTAAATTTTGTGTTTGACATTCGTACGCTGAGATTTAATAGTCGGGGGCTGATCCCTGCGATTGTGGTAGATACGGATACAAAAAAGGTGCTGACTCTGGCTTATATGAGCCGAGAAAGCCTGGAAATTTCCATGGAGAAGGAGCTGACCTGCTTCTGGAGCCGGAGTCGGCAGGCGCTCTGGCTCAAAGGGGAGACCTCCGGCAATTACCAGCACATCGTCTCCATCACCGCCGACTGTGACCGGGACGCGCTGGTGGTCGAGGTGCGAAAGGACGGCCCCGCCTGTCATCTGGGCACAGATTCCTGCTTTCATGAGACGATCTTTGAGGGAAATACTGCCCCCGGCTTCACCTATGACAGTCTGATGGAAATGCTCTCAGAGCGAAAGGAAAATCCCAAGGAAGGCTCCTATACCTCCTATCTCTTCTCCAAGGGCCGAGACAAGATTCTAAAGAAGGTCGGTGAAGAGTGCACTGAGGTGATCATCTCGGCGAAGGACAACGATAAGGCCAACACAATCTATGAAATCGGCGACCTGATGTATCACACAATGGTATTGATGCTGGAAATGGGCATTACACTTGAGGACATTCGCAAGGAAATGGCAGGACGTCATGTGATCGACCGGAAGGTCAAGCAGGAGAAAATGGTCAAATGAGGCTCCAAGACCTGCATACCCACAGCCTTTTGGACGATGGGAAGGCCAACCTTTCACAGATGGTGTATGCCGCCATGGGGAAGGGTCTGTCTGCCATTGGTTTCAGCGGCCATAGTCCCCTGGATGAGGACTGGACGATGGACGCATCAAGCTTGCCGAAATATTTGGAGGAAGCAAAGCAGCTAAAAGAAAAAAACCGCGAAAAAATTGAGATTTTTTGTGGAATCGAATATGATCTTCGTTCGCAGATGGATTTGTCGCCCTTTGATTATGTGATTGGCTCCCTCCACGCGACGGTGTGCCCGGCGGGCGCCTTTGATGCAGACAATACCCCGGCATTGGCAAAGGCCGGGATCGACAAATATTTTGACGGTGACTGCGACGCTGCGGCGGAGGGCTTTTTTGCGCAGTATCAGGCGATGGCAGATCATCCGCAGATTGACATCGTGGGTCACTTTGATATCCTGACCAAATTCGATGAGCAGGCGGGATTATATCATGCCAATAGCCCCCGCTATCTTCAGGCGGCCTGCGCTGCCATGGAGACGCTGGTTCGGGCGGGAAAAATATTTGAGGTCAATTCCGGCGCAATGTCCCGAGGCTACCGGACAGCGCCCTATCCCGCAAAAAGGCTTTTACTGAGTCTTCGGGAAATGCATGGAAAAATCCTTTTAAGCTCCGACGCGCACAGCCCGGAGGGGATCGGCTATGCCCTCGAGAAGTCGCTGGCCTTGGTCAAGGAATGCGGCTTTACCGAATGCTGGTTCCTGACGGAGACGGGCTTTTCCCCTGTGCCGATCCGGGAAATTACGGTATAAACCAAATAGGGGACGGTTTTGATCAAATTGCCGATCAAGACCGTCCCATTTATTTTTATTCGTCCTCTGCCCGGATGGAAGCTTCGTAGAGGATATTTTTTTTCAGCCCGGTCTGCACAGCGACCAGCTTGACGGCGTCCTTTCGGGAGAGGCCAGCTGCCATGTGGTCGGCAACAAGCGCCAGAGCAGCGTCCAGATTCTGCGTTTTATCGGGGGTGTACGGCGCGCCTGCGAGGACGAGGACAAATTCTCCCCGGGGCGGATTTTCCTTGTAATAGGCCAGAGCTTCTGCCAAGGTTGTGCGGAAATATTCCTCGTGGAGCTTTGTGAGCTCCCGACACAAGCAGATTGAGCGCGTACCCTCAAAAGTATCCAGCAGGGCTTCCAGAGTAGCACAGAGGCGGTGGGGCGCTTCATAAAAGATCATCGTGCGGGTTTCGTTTTTCAAAAGGGAAAGTTGGGCATTACGCTCCTTTTTCACCGTGGGAAGAAAGCCTTCAAAGCAAAAACGGCCGGTGGAAAGGGAAGAGGCGCAGAGCGCCGTCACGAAGGCGCAGGGGCCGGGAATGGCGCAGACGGTGACGCCCGCATCGGTACACAGTCGCACCAAATCCTCTCCCGGATCGGAGATAGCGGGAGTTCCTGCATCTGTCACCAGGGCGCAGCTCTCTCCATTTTGAAGCCGCTCCAGAATTTTTGGGCCGCTTTTTTGCTTGTTGTGCTCGTGGTAGCTCACAAGCTCCTTTTTCAGTTCCAGATGGTTCAGCAATCGAACAGATACGCGGGTATCCTCCGCTGCGATGAAGTCGGCCTGGGCCAGGGTATCGCGGCAGCGTGCAGAGACATCCCCCAGATTGCCGATGGGTGTCGGCACAAGGTAAAGCGTTCCGGACATGGGAACCTCCTTAAATCATGTGGTAAATTCGGCGGTATTCCTCGGTCTTTTCGCCGCTACTGGTGAATAAATGCAGCTCCGGCTCGATTTGAAGGCCGGGCTTTCCCCCAAGCCGGCTTTCCAGCAGGATCAGACTAACCGGTGCATTCGGTTGATGCCGAACCAGCCGCAGCCGCTTTGGTTCCAGTTTATATGCATTCAACGTGTAGATCAGCTCAGCCAGTCGCTCTGGCCGGTGAACGAGATAAAAGCTGCCACCATAGCGCAGAAGCCAGCTAGCAGCGGCACAGAGCTCACGCAGAGTACAGCAGCGCTCGGTTCTGGCAATGGCGAACGCTTCGTCTTTGGCCTGTGCGCCACCACCGGGCGGAAAGTAGGGGGGATTGGATACCACGCAGTCAAAGCTGTTGGCGGGAACGATTTCCCTGATTCTCCGCAGATCTCCGTGATGCACGGTAAATCGGTGGGATAGCGCGTTTATTTGAATATTGCGCCTTGCAATGTCAAACGCTCTTTTTTGAATTTCGATCCCTGTGATTTCGCAGGCCGCATTTGCCGCGCACAGTAGCACACCAAGAGCGCCGCCGCCACAGCCAAGATCGGCGACCCTTTTCCCGCGCAGTGGCGTGGAAAAATCAGAAAGCAGCATAGAATCTGTCCCCAGACGAAACAGGTCATCCGTCTGCAAAATTCGCATTCCGCAGGAAAGTACCTCAAATTCTTCCATTTTCAGGCCTCCAAAACAACACCCCTGTGCGCCGCACAGGGGTGTTATTTAAGTAAGCTTACTGCAGCTCGATGGCTTCCGTGGGGCAAGCGCCGGCGCAAGCACCGCACTCTACACACTGGTCAGCGTCGATTTCATACTTGCCATCGCCTTCAGCGATAATGCCGAGGGGGCAGGTATCTGCACAAGTACCACAGTTCACGCAAGCGTCCGTGATGAAATATGCCATTGTAAGTACCTCCATATATAATTTGCTTATCGCTTTTTTATTGTAGCATGCTTTTGCAAAAAAGCAAATAAAAAATCAGGAAAATGTGAAAAAATATTCCCTTCCCTGCCTTTGTATAGAATTCGCGGTAATTGGCAAGTATTTCTGAAGAATAGGGGGCGATTGGAATTCGTTCAGCGCGGTTTGATAAGAATTGTGAGGAGATTATGCGCAAGGCGGCTCTGGTTGCCCGTTCGATGGGGCACAGCTTTGTCGGCAGCGAGCATATTCTGCTTGCGCTTAGCGCGAGGGAGGATTTGCCCGCAGGCCAGGCGCTTTTGCGCAGTACAGCCACCTATCCCCGACTCTATGGGCTTCTCTCGCGTCTTCGGGGTCAGGGTGAGGAGCTGAAGCTGCCCCAAGGGTTATCCCCGGGGGCGAGGGAGATCATCTGCACGGCGATGGAGCAGCTTCCCGCCGATAAACCGATCCGGCCCGAGCATCTTCTTCGGGCAATTGCCACCGGGAACAGCACGACGGCAGCTCTGCTTTTGGTAGGCTGCGGCGTCTGCACCCAGCAGCTTTATGCGGATACGCTGGCTGCGCCATTAAAACAGCCGGAGAAAAAGGGAGGTACTATGCGCTTACTGGAGCAGTTTGGCGTCAATATGGTGGAAAAGGCCGGTACAATGGGGCCAGTTATCGGAAGAGAAGGGGAGATCGACACCATCATTGAGGTGCTGTGTCGGAAGCACAAGCACAATCCCGCCCTAGTGGGAGACCCCGGCGTTGGGAAGACCGCCATCGTGGAGGGTCTTGCCCAGCGGATGGCTGTCGGTCAGGTGCCACCGCAACTCAGAGACAAGCGCCTGATCGCACTGGACACAGCCAGCATGGTGGCGGGTACCAAATATCGCGGGGAATTTGAAGAGCGGATGCGGGATATTCTCGCGGAAATTCAGCGCACAGGGAATATTATCGTTTTTATCGACGAGATGCATATGCTGGTGGGCGCGGGGGCTGCGGAAGGCGCCATCGATGCGGCAAATATTCTAAAGCCAGCCCTGAGCCGGGGCGAGCTCCAGCTCATCGGCGCGACCACCTTAGAGGAATACCGCAAATTCATTGAAAAGGACGCCGCATTAGAGCGGCGCTTTCGTCAAATCAAGGTGCAGGAGCCATCCGCCCAGCAGACGCTGGAGATTCTCCGTGGCCTTCGCCCAGGACTGGAGCGGCACCATGGGCTACCGATCGGAGATGATGCGATAGAAGCGGCGGTAGCCCTTTCTCAGCGCTACCTGTGCGAATATTTTCTACCGGACAAGGCAATCGACCTGCTGGATGAAGGAGCCGCTCACGCTTGCCTATGGGCCCAACGCAGCATCTCTCAGAAAGAGCAAATCCAAAGAAGAACCCTGGATGATGAACTAAAGGCTGCTATTTCGCAGGAGGATTTTGCCAAAGCCCTTCAGCTACAGGCTGAGCTTCGCACCCTCTATGAGGAAAACGCTAAAACAAACGTCTGTGCAGTTTCGGCTTTGGATGTGGCCTATGCGGTTCGTGCCCGGACAGGAATTCCTGTAAGTGGGCCAGATGATGCCCAACGGAAATCCCTCCAAGCACTTGAAGCCGCTCTGGCACAGCATGTAGTAGGGCAGGACAAGGCGCTCAAGCTTGTGGCAGAGGCTGTGCGCCGGGGACGTACCGGCCTGAGTGGGCAAAATCGCCCCACAGCGGCAATCCTTCTGACCGGTCCCAGCGGCGTGGGTAAAACGGAGCTTTGCAAGGCTCTTGCCGAGTGCGTCTATGGAAGCAGGAACGCCATGATCCGCCTGGATATGACAGAATATATGGAAAAGCACACGATCTCTCGCCTGCTTGGTGCGCCGCCGGGCTATGTGGGCTACGATGAGGGCGGTACGCTGACGGAGAAGGTGCGCCGGAATCCCTACAGCCTCGTGCTCTTCGATGAGATTGACAAGGCGCATCCGGACGTGACCGGAATTCTGCTGCAAGTGATGGACGATGGAAGACTGACCGATTCGTTGGGCAGAACCGTGGATTTTACGAACACGCTGCTTTTGATGACGGCCAATATTGGTGCGCGGGAGGGAAATCGCGGCGGCCTCGGCTTTGTAGCCTCCGGGGAGAAGGACCGCACATTGCACAGCCTGCGGCAGCATTTTTCGCCGGAATTTTTGGGAAGACTGGACGCTGTCGCAATCTTTCAATCGTTGGACAAAAGCGCTCTCACAGAAATTGCGCAAATGCAGCTTAATAAGCTTGCAGAACGCGCCTTGGCGAAAGGCGTATCCCTCACTTGGGATATGGCGGTGGCGGAGTCACTGGCAAATCAGTGTCGAGTAGAGGGTGGCGCAAGACAAATTCGAAGCCTTCTTCAGCAGCAGGTGGAAGCGCCCCTTGCGCAACGTCTTCTTACGGAATCTGAGGGAGCGTCCTATTGCATCCTGGTGCAGGAGGGTGCGTTGGTTCTCCAAAAAACGGGTTAAAAGTCGATAAGACCAAGATCACTGAGCCAAAGAGGCGCAATTTACGCGCTCTGTGGCTCAGTGATCTAAGTTCATCTTATTTTGAATCAGGCTTCTGCAGAGGAAGCTCGCAGGGTCACGTCATGTGCGCCGCCTTCGACAATGCTCACAGAGGAAACCAGCGTCAGCCGAGCCTTCTGCTGCAGATCCTGGATGGAGAGAGCGCCGCAGTTGCACATGGTGGAGCGCACCTTTGCCAAGGTCTGCTGCACATTGTCTGACAGCTTACCGGCATAGGGTACGAAGCAGTCTACACCCTCTTCGAAGGAGAGCTTGCTGCTGCCGCCCAGGTCATAGCGCTGCCAGTTACGGGCTCGGTTGGAGCCTTCGCCCCAGTATTCCTTCATCAGGGTACCGCCCACATGGACCTTGGCAGAGGGGCTCTCATCAAACCGGGCAAAGTAACGGCCCAGCATGACGAAGTCTGCACCCATGGCCAGCGCCAGAGTGATGTGGTGGTCGTGGACAATGCCACCATCGGAGCAGACAGGAACATAAATTCCAGTCTCGGCAAAATATGCATCCCGCGCCTGGCACACGTCGATGAGTGCTGTGGCCTGTCCACGACCGATGCCCTTTGTTTCCCGGGTGATACAGATGGAGCCGCCGCCAATGCCAACCTTGACAAAGTCTGCGCCGCAGTCTGCGAGGAAGCGGAAGCCCTCCGCATCCACCACATTGCCTGCGCCGACCTTTACCTTGTCGCCATAGTTTTCCCGGATCCAGGCAATGGTGCGCTGCTGCCACTCGGAGAAGCCCTCCGAGGAGTCGATGCACAGCACATCCGCGCCGGCTTCCAGAAGTGCCGGCACCCTTGTGGCATAGTCCCTGGTGTTGATCCCCGCGCCGACTACATAGCGCTTTTCCTTGTCGAGCATTTCCAGGGGATTTTGCTTATGCTGATCATAGTCCTTGCGGAAGACGAAGTAGCACAGTCGCCCCTCCTTATCCACGATGGGAAGGGAATTCAGCTTATGATCCCAGATAATGTCATTTGCTTCCTTGAGGGTGGTTCCCTCGGGGGCAATAATCAGCTGGCTCAGAGGGGTCATGAAGGAGGAAACCTTCTCCTCCGGCGACATTCGACTCACGCGGTAGTCGCGGCCCGTGACGATGCCCAAAAGATGGCCTTCTGCGGTGCCATCGTCGGTGACAGCGACGGTAGAGTGGCCCGTCTGAGCCTTCAATGCCAGAATGTCCGAAAGGGTCTTATCCGGACTGATATTGGAATTACTTCGGACAAAGCCTGCCTTATAGCGCTTGACGGCGGCAACCATTGCAGCCTCATCCTCTATAGACTGAGAGCCATAGATGAAGGACACGCCGCCCTCGCGCGCCAGAGCGATTGCCAGCTTTTCGCCGGAGACCGACTGCATAATGGCGGAAACCATGGGAATTCTCAGGGAGAGGGCAGGCGATTCTCCAGCCCGGTAGCGAACCAGGGGCGTTGTCAGCGATACCGCAGAGGGAATGCACTCGCTGGAGGAATAGCCTGGCACCAGCAGATATTCATTAAAGGTATGGGAAGGTTCCTGGTAAAAATAAGCCATATCACTCAACCTCACTTAAAGTATTGCACAGCGGATGTAAACATATGGGTATTATAATTCCCGGGAACGTTTTTGTAAAGCCCCGCGCCATAGCGTTCGCTGTGTCCCATCTTGCCAAGGACGCGACCGTCGGGGCTGGTGATGCCCTCGATGGCATAGATTGATCCGTTGGGATTAAAGTGAATGTCATTGGTGGCCTGGCCACTCAGATCGACATATTGCGTGGCAATTTGTCCGCGCTGGGCAAGCTCCTGAACAAGGGCCTCGTCCGCGAGGAAGCGGCCCTCGCCATGGGAGATCGGCACACAGAAGATGTCGCCCACGTTGGTGTTTGCCAGCCAGGGGGAGCGGTTGGAAGCAATGCGGGTACGGACAATGCGAGACTGATGGCGGCCGATGGTATTGTAGGTCAGAGTGGGGCAGGAGGCGTCGGTATCCATAATTTTTCCGTAAGGCACCAGGCCGAGCTTGATCAGTGCCTGGAAGCCGTTGCAGATGCCAAGCATCAGGCCGTCACGCCGCTCAAGGAGCGCCGTGACCTCTTCGCGGATGGAGGCGCTGCGGAAGAAGGCGGTGATGAATTTGCCGGAGCCGTCCGGCTCATCGCCGCCGGAGAAGCCGCCTGGCAGGAACACGATCTGAGACTGCTTTAGAAGCAGCGTGAATTCCTCCACGCTGCGGGAAATATCCTCTGCGCTGCGGTTGCGAATGACAAAGATTTCTGCCTTGGCGCCAGCATCCTCCACGGCCCGAGCGGAGTCGTACTCGCAGTTGGTGCCAGGGAAGACCGGGATCAATACCTGCGGCCTAGCCACGCGGACTGCAGGGGAGGGGTAAGAAGCGCAAGGGCTGGATACGGTCTGGACGCTTACCTGGGCAGGGGCAATGTTGCAGGGATAAACAGACTCCAGGGTAAGCTCGTATTTTTCCAGTAAATCTGTTGCAGAAATGCTGGCCATACCGTGTGTAAACTGTCCGTCATCGGTGGTATAGCCGAGGAGAAGACCTGCCTGTTCGCCGGGCGCCATTTCCAGCACAAAGCCGCCGTAGGCATAGCCAAAGAGGGTCTGCAGGGAAATGTCATCGGAGAATTTGACACCGAAGCCGTTGCCGAAGGCCATTTTCATCACGGCCTCCGCAATACCGCCCATGCCAGGCGTATAGGCTGCGAGCACCTTCCCTGTGCGCATCAGCTCCGTAACTCTGGAGAAGACGTCCAGAAGCGACTTCGTGTTGGGCAGACCGTTTTCGTCGTATTCCGGCATCAGCAGGCATAGCGTATGCCCCGCGCCCTTCAACTCGTTGGAGATGATATTGCTTTCTTTTTCGGTCGTGACCGCAAACGACACCAGCGTAGGCGGCACGTCCAGGGCTTCAAAGGAGCCGGACATGGAGTCTTTCCCACCGATGGCGGCGATCTTCAGGTTTTTCTGGGCTTCAAAGGCGCCCAGAAGCGCGGCAACGGGCTGGCCCCACCGGTTCTCATCCTGTCCCACCCGATGGAAATATTCCTGGAAGGTCAGATAGACGTCTGTAAAGGCTGCGCCGGTGGCAACCAGACGGGCGGCAGACTCCACCACAGCCAGATATGCGCCGTGGTAGGGACTTTTCTCTGTCAGGAAGGGGTTATAGCCCCAGGACATGACGGAGCAGTCGTCGGTATGCCCGTGCTCCAGGCTGATCTTGTGTACCATAGCCTGAATGGGCGTCAACTGATATTTGCCGCCGAAAGGCATCAATACGGTACCCGCGCCGATGGTGGAGTCAAAGCGCTCGGAAAGCCCCCGCTTGGAGCAGGTGTTGAGATCGGCAGCCACGCGATAGAGCTCTTCCTCAAAGCTGCCGGTAATGGTGGGAGTAAAATCTTTGGGAGCTTCCACATGGACCTTTATGTGCTTTTCTGCGCCGTTGGAGTTCAGGAAGCTACGCGCAATGTCCACGATGGTTTCACCTTGCCAGGTCATACGAAGTCGCGGCTCCTCTGTGACCTGAGCCACAACGGTAGCTTCCAAATTCTCTCGGTCGGCAAGTTGGAGGAAGCGATCTACATCCTCCGGCGCGACGACCACCGCCATGCGCTCCTGGGATTCGGAGATGGCAAGCTCGGTGCCGTCGAGGCCCTCATATTTCTTAGGAACCTTGTCAAGCTGAATGTCAAGGCCATCTGCCAGCTCGCCGATGGCCACGGATACGCCGCCTGCACCGAAGTCGTTGCAGCGCTTGATCATGCGGGTTGCCTCGGCGTTGC
The DNA here is from genome assembly GCA_045615685.1 of Faecousia sp. GTDB lineage: Bacteria > Bacillota > Clostridia > Oscillospirales > Oscillospiraceae > SVMC01. The sequence goes on along the minus strand of JAZLFG010000023.1, from coordinate 9,580 downwards.
GGAACAGGCGCTGAAGCTTGCGTTCCTCGGGCGCGTTGCCCTTTTGCACCTCTGCGCCGCAGGTCTCCAGGGAGTGGAGGTTGTGGCTTTTGGAGGAGCCGGTCGCGCCGCCGCAGCCGTCACGTCCGGTGCGGCCGCCTAAGAGGATCACACAGTCGCCGGGGGCAGGACATTCTCTTCGCACGCTGGCCTCCGGTACCGCTGCGATCACAGCGCCAATTTCCATGCGCTTGGCAGCATAGCCGGGATGGTACAGCTCGTCCACAATGCCCGTGGCAAGGCCGATCTGGTTGCCATAGGAGGAATAACCGGCGGCGGCGGTCGTGACCAGCTTTCTCTGGGGCAGCTTGCCGGGAAGGGTTTCGGAGACGGGCTTCCGGGGGTCTGCTGCACCGGTTACGCGCATAGCAGCGTAGACATAAGCCCTGCTGGCCAAGGGATCGCGGATTGCGCCGCCAATGCAGGTGGCAGCGCCGCCAAAGGGTTCAATTTCCGTGGGGTGATTGTGGGTCTCATTTTTGAACAGTAGAAGCCAAGGCTCCTCTACGCCGTCTACTGTGAGCGTGGTGTGGACAGTGCAGGCATTGATTTCCTCGGATTCGTCCAGCTTGTCAAGATAGCCCTCTGCCTTGAGGTATTTTGCCGCAAGCGTGCCAAGATCCATAAGGTTTACCGGCTTTGTCCTGCCCAGAGCAGTGCGGGTTGCAAGATAATCATCAAAAGCGCTTTGGAGCAGCGGATCGTCAAAGCGCACCGAATCCATGGTGGTGAGGAAGGTCGTGTGGCGGCAGTGATCCGACCAGTAGGTGTCCAGCATTCTGATCTCGGTGATTGTAGGGCAGCGATTTTGCCCGCGGAAATAGCTTTGGCAGAAGGTGATATCGTCGAGATCCATGGCAAGGCCCAGGCTGGAGATCATATTTTTTAAGCCATCCGGGTCAAGCGTCAGGAAGTCCTCCAGGGTGTGGACATGGCTGGGAATATCCACCGCCATTTCCAGCGTATCCGGCAGCTCAAGGCTGGCTTTTCTAGCCTCTACGGGATTGATCACATGGCGCTCGATGGCGGCAATGTCACTTTTCGACAGCCTACCCTCCAGGACATAGACCTTGGCCGTGCGCACCGTAGGGCGCTCGCCCTGGGAGAGGATCTGGATGCACTGTGCGGCGGAGTCTGCCCGCTGGTCAAACTGGCCGGGGAGGTATTCCACAGCAAATACCGTGCCTTCTGCTGTGAGTGTTTGACTGACAGTGTCCAGCTGTGGCTCGGAAAAGACCGTCCGAATCGCCTGTTCAAACAGCGCCTTGTCAATATGCTCCACATCGTAGCGGTTCAGAATCCGCACCTTGCGAAGGGATTTGATTTGTAAAAGCTCCCTTGCCTCCTGCAGAAGCTCTTTTGCTTCCAGGGCAAGCGCTTCCTTTTTTTCCACATATACGCGGTAGACCATAGCTCCTCCTTATTTTCCCGCCTGCAGAGCCCGTCCGCCAATATCGGACCGGCGGTAGGCGTTGGCAAACTGTACGCCATCGGCCAGGCGATAGGCTTCCCGAATTGCAGCTTCTAAGGTATCAGCCACAGCAGTGGTGCCGGTGACCCGGCCACCGGAGGTGACCAGCACACCCTCATGAAGCGTCGCACCTGCAACATAGGTGTGTGCGGCAGCCTCGGGCGTCAGGGTGATGGGGAACCCTTTTTCGTATTGTTCCGGATAGCCTCGGGAGGCCGTGATGACGCAGCAGGCGCTGGCATCCCGGAAATTGACCTGCGTGTCCGCCAGGGTACCGTTGGTGGTGGCCTGCATAATGGTCAGGAGATCCCCGTCCAGAAGCGGCAGCACAACCTGTGTCTCGGGATCGCCGAAGCGGCAGTTGTATTCAATGACCTTTGGGCCATTTTTCGTAAGCATCAGACCGAAGTAGAGGCAGCCGGTGAAGCGCCGGCCCTCTGCCGCCATGGCGTCGATGGAGGGCTGGAAGATTTCTCGCATACAAATTTCGGCGATTTCCGGGGTATAGTAGGGGTTTGGCGCCACAGCGCCCATGCCGCCGGTGTTGAGGCCGGTATCATGGTCGCCCGCTCGCTTGTGATCCATAGAGGACACCATGGGCTTGACGCATTTGCCATCTGTGAAAGCAAGCACCGAAACCTCGGGGCCCTCCAAAAATTCTTCAATGACAACCGTGGAGCCGCTATGGCCAAAGCGGGCATTTTGCATCATATCAATGACAGCCTGCTTGGCCTCTTCCCGGGTTTGGGCGATGATTACGCCTTTACCCAGTGCAAGTCCGTCAGCCTTGACCACAGTTGGGATAGGAGCAGTGTCAAGATAGGAGAGGGCAGCCTGCATATCGGTGAAGATGGCGTAGTCTGCCGTGGGAATGTGATATTTGTGCATAAGCTCCTTTGCAAAGGCCTTGCTGCCCTCAATGATGGCAGCATTCTTTTTTGGGCCAAAGCAGGGAATACCCAGCTCATTTAGTAAATCGACGCAGCCCAACACTAACGGGTCATCCGGAGCAACAACAGCGTAATCGATGGGATGGGACTTGGCGAATTCTGCAATGGCGGGAAGATCTGTTGCACGGATGGGGACACACTGGGCTTCTCCTGCCATGCCGCCGTTGCCGGGCAGGGCATATACCGTCTCCACCTGGGGATTCTTCTTCAATGCGCGGAGCAGGGCGTGCTCTCTGCCGCCGCTACCGATCAGCATCAAATTCATAACTGTACCTCTTAGTGATGGAACAGGCGCATCCCGGTGAAGGACATGACCATGCCGAAGTCGTTGCAGGCCGCAATGACCAGGTCGTCTCGGATGGAGCCGCCCGGTTCTGCGATATAGCTGACGCCGGACTTCTTTGCCCGCTTGATGTTATCGGAGAAGGGGAAGAAGGCATCAGAGCCAAGGGAAACGCCGGTGATTTTACTCAGGAATTCGTCCTTGTCCGCCTGGGTTAGGGGTTCGGGACGCGAAGTGAAATAGTTTTGCCAGATGCCCTCTGCGCAAACATCCTCTTCGTTGCCGTTGATGTAGCCGTCGATTACATTATCCCGGTCAGGACGCCGCAGATCGGAGCGGAAGGGGAGCGCGAGGGTCTTGGGATGCTGGCGCAGGAACCAGGTGTCCGCCTTGGAGCCAGCCAGACGCGTGCAGTGGATGCGGGACTGCTGACCGGCGCCCACGCCGATGGCCTGGCCGTCGTAGGCGAAGCACACGGAGTTGGACTGGGTATATTTGAGGGTAATGAGGGCAACAATCAGGTCGCGCTTGGCGTTGTCTGGTAAAACCTTGATATCTGTGACCACATTGGAAAGAAGTGCCTCATCAATCTTGAAGTTGTTGCGGCCCTGCTGGAAGGTGATGCCGAACACCTGCTTGCATTCGCGTTCCTCGGGAATATAATCCGGATCGATGGCAACGACATTGTAGCCGCCCTTGCGCTTTGTCTTCAGAATTTCCAGAGCCTCCGGCGCATAACCCGGCGCGATCACGCCGTCAGAAACTTCTCGGGCGATGAGCTTCGCAGTGGGTACGTCACAGATATCGGACAGGGCAACCCAATCGCCGAAGGAGCACATACGGTCGGTGCCGCGGGCTCGTGCATAGGCGCAGGCAAGGGGGGAGTCGTCCAGCTCCGGAAGGTCGTCCACAAAGCAGGCTTTTTTAAGTGCTTCTGGCAGAGGAATGCCCACGGCAGCGGAGGTGGGGGAGACGTGCTTGAAGCTGGTGACAGCGCAAAGGCCGGTTGCCTCTTTGAGCTCGCGGACAAGCTGCCAGGAATTGAGCGCGTCGAGGAAATTGATGTAGCCGGGACGTCCGTTGAGGATTGTCAGGGGAAGGTCGGAGCCGTCATTCATATAAATCTTAGAGGGCTTCTGATTGGGGTTGCAGCCATACTTCAGTTCAAACTCTTTCATGATGATCCTCCTCAAATATTTTTATTTACGATACGGTCTTCCAGCTCGCCGGTAGCGAGGTCAATGAAGCGAACATAGAGAGAAATTTTGTTTTCCTCATCGAGGTTGTCCCAAATTTCCTTCGTCATTTCGTCGATGTCACTGGGAATTGCGATGCGTTCCGGCTCGCCGAGGAAGGTGGGAATGGGATTGCCGTCGCAGACATAGGTATGGATAAAGTGGCCCAGGCCAGCCTCTGCACCATAGCTGAAGGTAAACCGGTTGCAGTAGGTGCCTTCCGCGTCGCCGCTTTTGAGAATGCTCATCTCATAGCTGAAATCGTTTTCCTCGAAGGTGAGCATACCGCTGATGCGGGGGGTCCAATTGGGGCCGTCGGGCTCGAAGCAGCGGGTGGAGAGCGCCTGAGAGAAGCTTTGGCCTGCCTTGAGGCCATTGTAAATGGTGTCGGTCTGGTCGCCGTTGGTGACGATCAGGCGATTTTCCAGGCTGCGAACTGCCGCATAGATGATCAAAGAAGGATCCTGCACCTTACTGACGTCAAAGGGCTCGGTGAATACTTCGCCGTTTTTCTCGGTGAAGATACGGTTGCGGCTGTTTTGGCTGCGGCCCATGATAAAGTAGGCGATGGCGGCCTTTGTGCCATCCGCGCTCTTGCCGATCATGATGCCGCGACCGGGGTAGCGGTTGCCGAAAAGACGGCTGCCAATGGACGAAATTTCATACACGTTCATAGTTTTCCCTCCTGATTTTTTCACTGATCAGCTCTGCCGCCTGGGGCAGGAGCTGCCATTCGGCTTGTTCCATCACACGTCTTTGCAAGCTTTGGGGGGTGTCGCCGGGTTCGACTTCCACCGCCTTTTGCAGAATAATTTCCCCACCGTCGGGGATTTCGTTGACAAAATGCACGGTAGCGCCGGTGAGCTTCACGCCACGGCGCAGGGCTTCCTCGTGTACCCGCAGCCCGTAGTAACCCTTGCCGCAGAAGGCCGGGATCAGGGATGGGTGGATATTCAAGATGCGGTTGGGATATTTCTTGGTAAAATCAGCGCTAAGAATGGTGAGAAAGCCTGCCAAAATAATGAGCTCAATGCCATATTCTTCTAATAGTGCTGTAAGGGCCGCCTCAAAGTCCGCCTGGGAGGGATAGTCCTTCCGCACGACTGCCACGGCGGGAATCCCTGCCTTTTTTGCACGCGCAAGGGCAAACGCGCCTGCTTGGGAAGATACCACCAGGACAATTTCGCCTGCTTGCAAATTAGAGTCTATCAGCGCCTGCAAATTTGTGCCGCCGCCGGAGACCAGAACCGCAATTTTTGTTCTGCGTGTCAGCATAGGATGACCCCCTCCTCCGAGGCGATCAGCTCGCCCATAATATAAGCGTCTTCTCCGGCCTCACGTAGAATTGCCAACGCCTTGTCCGCTTCCTTCTTCGAAACCACGATGCTCATGCCGACGCCCATATTGAAGGTATTGAACATATCCCGCTGGGGGATGCCACCCTTTTCTGCGAGGAGGTCGAAAATCGGAAGCGTACGCACAGAAGCAAGGTCAATTTTCGCGCTCAGGCCGGACTTTAGGCAGCGGGGAATGTTCTCGAAAAAGCCGCCGCCGGTGATGTGAGAGATACCCTTGACGGTAACTGCGTCCAAAAGCGCCAGCACAGGCTTTACATAGATTTTGGTAGGTGTCAAAAGTGTTTCACCCAGGCTATTACCGCCAAGAGCGGAAAGTGGGCACAGCAGGTCTGCGCTCTCCACCTGGAATACCTTGCGCACCAGGGAGAAGCCGTTGGAGTGGAGGCCACTGGAGGGCAGCGCGATTACGACGTCACCGGGTACCATGGTACTATTGTCGATGATCCGGTCACGATCCACCACACCGACGCAGAAGCCGGCCAGATCGTATTCGTTCACCGGATAGAAGCCGGGCATTTCTGCAGTCTCGCCCCCGATTAGGGCCGCACCGGACTGGACGCAGCCCTCGGCTACTCCCTCTACGATGGCGGCGATGCGCTCGGGGAGGTTTTTGCCGCAGGCGATGTAGTCCAGGAAAAACAGCGGCTTTGCGCCGCAGCAGATGACGTCGTTGGCACACATGGCCACGCAGTCGATGCCGACCGTATTGTGCCGGTCGAGCAAAAAGGCAATTTTTAGCTTGGTGCCCACACCGTCGGTACCGCTGACCAGGATGGGCTTCTGTATGCCCGTCAGGTCGAGGGGAAACAGGCCGCCGAAGCCGCCGATCCCGGCGTCAGCGCCGGTCATGGTGCGGGCAATATGGGACTTCATCAGCTCCACCGCCCGGTAGCCTGCAGTGATATCCACACCGGCGGCAGCATAGCTGGCAGATTGAGATTTCAAGGTGAACTACTCCTTTCCGTTCCAGCAATAAGTGCAAATTTTGCAGCGGTCGAGGCCGATGGCTTCAATTACGCCGTCGAGAGACTGGTATTCCAGAGAAGAGAAATGAAGCTTTTCACAGATCGAATTCCGAAGCTTCTTGCCACGCTCGGTAGAGCTGTCGGAATACTCATCTAAATGAGAAAAGCCTTCTTCGCCTTCTAATTCCATGATTGTACTTCGGGTTAGCAGCTCCATATCGGAGGTTGCTCTTGAGAAGTTCAGGTATTTGCAGCCGTAGAGGATCGGTGGACAGGCGGAGCGGATGTGCACTTCCTTCGCGCCGTTCTCATAGAGGAAATCAACAGTTTCCCGAAGCTGGGTGCCGCGCACAATGCTGTCATCCACGAACAAAAGCTTTTTGTCCCGAATCAGCTCGTGCACCGGAATCTGCTTCATTTTTGCCACCATGTTCCGTTCGCTCTGGTTGGGGGGCATGAAGCTGCGCGGCCAGGTGGGGGTATATTTGATGAAGGGACGGGCAAAGGGAATGCCGCTTTCATTTGCATAGCCAATCGCGTGGGGGGTGCCGGAATCGGGAACGCCGCCCACGTAGTCGATGTCCTGGGCGCAGCCGCTCTCCCGATCTGCCTTGGCCATACATTTGCCGTTGCGGTAGCGCATGGTCTCCACGTTGACGCCCTCGTAGCTGGAGGTGGGATAGCCGTAGTAGGTCCAGAGGAAGGCACAGATTTTCATCTCCTCGCCGGGGCCGGAAAGCACCTCAATGCCCTCGGGGCTGATTTCCACAATCTCGCCGGGGCCAAGCTCCCGCACGCATTCGTAGCCGAGCTTGGTGTAGGCAAAGGGTTCAAAGGATACGCAGTAGCCATCCTCATTGCGGCCAATGGAGAGAGGAAGCCTGCCCAAACGATCCCTGGCCGCAATGAGATGACCGCCGTCACGAAGGATCAAGATTGTGGCAGTGCCGTCGATCACGTTCTGGGCAAAGCGAATGCCGTCCACGAAGCTGCTCTTCTGATTGATCATGGCGGCAATCAGCTCATTGGCGTTGACCCGGCCACCGGTCATGGCGTCGAAGTGGCCACCGCTGAAGGCGAGATACTGGTCGGTGAGAGTTTTGGCGTTGTGAATCACGCCGATGGTGCCGATGGCGTAGAGCCCCAGATTCGAACGGATGAGCAGCGGCTGAGGATCGGTGTCGCTGATGCAGCCAATGGCGGCGCAGCCGGTCATCTCTGTGGCCACATGCTCAAATTTTGTGCGGAACGGTGAATTTTCTATATTGTGGATCTCCCTCTGGAGCCCGATCTTGGGGTCGTATGCAGCCATACCGCCCCGCCGGGTGCCCAGATGGGAGTGATAGTCCGTCCCAAAGAACACATCCAGAATACAGTTTCTTCGGGACGTGACACCAAAAATGCCACCCATTTACGTGCCTCCTGCTCAGTCGCCGAACACGCGGCGCATCATTTCGTTGTAAGCGTCCTCGACGCCGCCCAAATCGCGGCGGAAGCGATCCTTATCCAGCTTTTCGCCCGTAGTAGCGTCCCAGAAGCGGCAGGTGTCGGGAGATATTTCGTCTGCCAGGACAATGCTGCCGTCTGCCAGACGGCCAAACTCCAGCTTGAAGTCCACCAAACGGATGTTGAGGTTCAAAAAATAGTCTTTAAGAATCTCGTTGACCTTTAGAGCCATAGCGCGGATGAGGGCAATTTCCTCTTGCGTTGCAAGCTTGAGCGCAATGGCATGGGAATCGTTCAGCAGAGGATCATGGAGATCGTCGTTTTTATAGGAGAATTCAAAGGTAGGCTCGTCGAATACAATTCCCTCGGCAACGCCATAGCGCTTGGCGAAGCTGCCTGCGGAGATATTGCGCACAATGACCTCCAGGGGGACGATGGAAACCTTTTTCACAACCGTTTCCCGTTCAGAGAGCTCCTGCACATAGTGGGTGGGAATCCCGGCTTTTTCCAGAAGCTGCATGAGGTAGTTGGACATACGATTGTTAATGGCGCCTTTCCCAGCAATGGTGCCCTTTTTCAGGCCATCGAGGGCAGTGGCATCATCCTTGTAGGAGACAATGACAAGGCTCGGATCCTCGGTTGCATAGACCTTCTTGGCTTTTCCTTCGTAGAGCTGTTCGGTTTTCATATAATGTCCTCTCCTTTTTCGTCGTTGTATTGCTTTGCAATGGCTTCGTCGGCTTCGAGTACTTTTCTTCGTCCATCGGCACGGGCGGCGTCCAGCTTGTCGGCCAGTGCCGGATCTGCGGTTGCCAGGATTTGCAGAGATAACAAAGCGGCATTTACGGCTCCGTCGATTGCCACAGTTGCTACCGGAATTCCGGAGGGCATCTGTACAGTAGACAAAAGCGCGTCCATGCCGTCTAGCTGCTTGGATGAGATTGGCAGACCAATCACGGGGAGCGTGGTTCTGGCAGCAATTGCCCCCGCCAGATGGGCAGCTTTCCCTGCGGCTGCAATAATGGCGCCGAAGCCATCCTCCCGTGCGTGCAGGGCGAATTGCGCCGCTTCGTCCGGCGTCCGGTGGGCAGACAGCACGCGTACAGATACAGGCACGTTATATTGCCGCAGGGTCGAAATGGCTTTCTCCACCACAGGCAGGTCACTGGCGCTGCCCATGAGGACGGCTACTTTTTTCATAGAAAATCCCTCCCACATACAAATAAAAAATGGACACACCGACCTGAAAGGCCGGAATGCCCAGACGGTCGGCATCTGATTCATATCAGTTTCTTTTCTCTGCTCCCATGTGGTGATCCACGGTTCCGTCAGTTACAGAGGATTATCCTAAGGCCAGTATAGCACGGGTTTTTCTCATTGCCAAGAGACCAGAATATAGAATATCTTTGAAAATTTTGGCGGCTTTTTGACGCTTTTGACAAGAGAAAACCATAAAAAGCAGAATATGTTGCGATGTTACGGACAATAACCACAAAATGTGGGAATGAAACTCCATTTTTTTGCCACTACCTACAAGATTTGCAAAATAAAACTTCCGCCTCTTGACTTTATTTTTTCGGCGTGGTATCCTGTTGAAAATTAAGCCCACGGAGCCTGTGTGCGAACGGAGAGGAGAATTGCCTTGGACGATGTATATCAGAACGGTTTCGTGTTTCGTAACGGCGTGCTCGTTTCGGAGGATATTCGTGTTTGCGACGGTCTTTGTGTTCCTATTGCAAAAAAGACCGACGCTCGTATTTTTGATTGTACTGGCTTGGTGTTGCTACCCGGTTTCGCAGATGTGCATGTGCATTTGCGGGAGCCGGGTTTTTT